>JALYNX010000049.1 GCA_030772935.1 Actinomycetota bacterium
TTCAGAGTCCTCTCCTTGATCAGCTGATGACGGGTGAGGGGGTCGGCCTCGTCGATGGGGAGGTCGATCAACCACATGGCGACCTGGTTGCCCAAGGCCCCGCGCTGGTCGGCACGACGGGTCGAGACCGGGTTCATCACCCGGAACTCGGTCTCCGAGACGTCAAATCGACGCTCCTCGACCAGGAATTTGCGGACCGCGCCGGCGACGATGCTGAGCACCACATCGTTCAGCGAGCCGCCCAGTTTGCTCTTGACGAGTTTGATGTCGGCGAGGGGGATGTCGGTCCAGTCGAATCTGCGGTTGGGGCCGATGTCGGGATTCAATGGGGTGCGATCCGAGGCCGTCAGCCATCCCGACCGAAGCGAGGACATGGCGGCCGCAGACTTGTCCATGGTGCGGTCAGCCAGGTCTTTGCCGTCCCTCACCGTCTCGGAGAGGTTGGTCAACCTGTCGATGAATCGCCGGGTCGACCGCGCCGCCTCGGCGACCGCGAGTTGGCTCGGAGTGGGGGCGGGGCGCGGGTTCCACGCCGGGGCCTCTTCGATATCCGAGGTGGGAATCACATTGAGGAGGATTGTGGTCAGGTCGACGCCTGAAACGCCGTCGATCATGCAGTGATGGATCTTGGCGATGATCGCGAAGCGGTCATTGTCGAGGCCTTCGACGACCCAAAGCTCCCAGAGCGGCTTGTTGCGGTCGAGCGGGGTGGACACGATGCGCCCCGCCAGGGCCTTGAGCTGGCTGTCGGTTCCGGGCCGAGGGAGCGAGGTATGACGGACGTGGTACTCGAAGGAGAATTGGTCGTCGTCGACCCACACCGGGTGTCGGTTGTAGGGCACCCACTCCAAGCGCTGGCGGTATCGGGGGATGTACTGGAGCTTGGAGAGGATGTGCGCCTTGATCCGATTGAAGTCGATCCCACCGTCGTCGTCCTTGAGCGGAGCCGCGTCGAACAGGGCAACTCCTGCCACATGCATGTGGCTGGTGCGGGTTTCGAGTGCCAGGAATGACGCATCGAGGTAGGTGAGAGGCTCGTAGTGGAATTCACTCATCAGACTCCACGAAACCTAGCGGGTAACGTCGCCAGCTCATGAGTCTTGAATGCCAGGTTCTTCGCGTCTTCACCCGCAATGAGCTGGGCGGCAACTATTTGGGTGTGGTCACCGATCTCGCCGGATTGACCACCCAGAGCATGCAGGCCATCGCCGCCGACCTCGGGTTCCCCGAGACGATCTTCTGCGATGTGTCGGGCGAGGTCCCGGTGGCTCGGATCTTCACCCCCGGGGCGGAACTCCCCTTCGCTGGCCATCCTCTTGTTGGGCTCGGTTGGGCCCTCAACGACTTCCACCCTGGAGGGGTGGAGTGGATCAGATGCGGCATCGGAGAAGTGGCGGTGAGCGGAGAGGACGGTGAGCCCTGGATTCAGGCGCCAGGTGATCAACCGGTCGAGGCGATCGATCCGGTCCCCCTCGACGGCGAAGTGGCGGTTTCGGTCTCGATGCCAATCCCCTACTTGTTGATTCGTCTCTCCTCGTCTCGACAGATTGCTGAGATGGTGCCACCCCCCAGCTCTTTTGGAGAGATGTTCGTCTGGGCTTGGGAGGACCCCGGTCGCGTGGTGAAGGCACGTTTCTTCGCTCCAGACTTCGGAGTCCCCGAAGATCCCGCCACCGGGAGCGCCGCGGTAGCTCTGGCCGCACATCTCCGCGCCACCGGCCAGCCCGAAGGGCGGCTCGTCATTCACCAGGGCGACGAGATGGGTCACCCGTCGACGATCCAGTTGCGGTGGGATGAGGGCTCCTCGTCTATTGGCGGCACTGTGGTCCGCGACGAGGTGCGAGACCTCGATATCTAGCGGGCACGGGGTCGGGCCTCCGGGGGGTTCGACCCTTCTCGACTGCTGTCTTTGGCCCGAATCTGGGCAGGCCGTTTCTACCGGCTACAGGACAGGACGGCGTCTATCGCCTCGGGGGTCGCGACTTCGTTGTTCTCCGCCCATTGGATCCACAACTCGTCATCGATCTCGTTGATTGTGACCTCAACCGGGCCACAACTCGTGTCGACCGACCCAGTGCCACCCCGTGGTCCGGAGTTAGCCCATTCGACGATCAGGCCGGTGTCGCTCACTCTTTGGCGGAAATCGTCGGGAGTGCCGACTCGGCCATCCGCCAGCCAGTAGATCGTCGACCCCAAGACAATCAGGGCGACGATCACAACCCCTACCAAAAGCCCCCTCCCAATCGGGCGGCGGGTGGCTGACTCCATCATTGAACCGTAGCCTTGAAGCCACCCCAACCTCCGACGGACGAGTTGTATCAGCGGGTCGGGATCCAGACCCGCATCGTCGACGGGCCCCGGTTTGCCCAGTCGTGATATGGCCGGAGCGGGAGGGCGATCTCCGCTCCTCGGACTTGGGCTTCATTGGACGTGTCGTAAGGCCATGACCGGTCGTCCACGTCGACAAGACGTGCCGTTGCGGTCACCGTATCGTCGCCATCATCGAGTTCGCTCCCTGCTTCGATCCTGATCCGCTCGACGTTCGATTCGTCGGGCAGGTCCACCGACTCGATGCAGAGAACCAACGGCCCACGTTCCACCGCAACGGTGCCCCGAATCGAGTCGATGCGAGGATCGGGGTGAGTCCATCTCGCACTCATCGGGAGCCCAAGCTCAATCCGATCCCCGACCGTGAAGGATCTCTCGACCACCGTCGTCCCGACTGACACCGCCCGTCGTTCTCCGCCCTCGTCGAGCCATGCTCCGGCAGCCCACGACGGAACCCGCAGGGTCAAGGCCCACGGGGAGCCTTCGGTCTCCGTGATCTCGATCGAGACAATCCCTTTCCTCGGATACTCGGTCTTGACTTCGAGCCCGACCCGACGCCCGTCATCCAAGGTGGTGGAAATCCGACTATCGGCGTACTGATGGAGTTGAAGACCGACTCTGTCCGCGGTCGCCAAGTAGGCGCCGAGCGAGGCAAAGGTCCGGGCAATGTTGGTAGGACAACAGGAGACCGCGAACCAGGGCTCGCGAAGACTCGATGCAGCGCGATTGCTCACGAAATCGACAGCGGGCACCACTCCAGGCACCCGCTGATGGAGAGGGTTGGCATAGAAGAACGATCGACCATCCGGCGCCGGCGAAGTTGCCACGACGTTGAAGAGGGTGCGTTCGATCAAATCGGCGAACCGTGCCTCACCTGTCGCCAGCAGGAGTCGCCAGGCCAGCATCACCGAAGCAACGCCGGCACAGGTCTCCGAATAAGCCCGATCTGGCGGGAGGACGAAGTCCTCGCCGAATGATTCACCGTCGTGGTGCGAACCCATGCCCCCGGTGAGGTACGTGCGTCGCGCAATGGCACGCTCCCACTGACCGATGATGGACTCGAGCAGGGCTTGGTCCCCGGTCTCCACCGCGACATCGACGGCTGATGCGGCCAGATAGAGCGCGCGTACCGCATGCCCGGCGAAGACTTCTCGCTCTCGCACCGGGACGTCGTCTTGGAAGTAGGAGCGCCCCCAGTGGATGTCGGCCAGGGTCTGGTGCCCGCGGCGATCGATGAACAGCGTTGCCTGCTGCAGATACCTCTCCTCGCCGGTGAGCCGGGCCAGTTCGACCAGGCCGAGCTCGATCTCCGGATGGCCTCCTACCCGTTCGATCCCACCGGGCCCGAAGGTCTTGCACACGTGGTCGGCGGCCCGCTTTGCGACTTCGACGAACAGGTCGTCCCTCCCGGTGCGGGCCCTCGCCACCGCCGCCTGCAGCATGTGCCCGTAGCAGTAGAGCTCGTGACCCCACTCCAGGTCGCTGTATCGACCCGGCTGGCCCGGGCGGCCGAAGACCGTGTTCAGATAGCCGTCGCTCTCCTGGGCCGGGGCGATGACCTCGGTGAGCTCGACGAAGCGGGCGTTGGCGTCCGACGACACCGACCGGCCCACCTCCCAGGCTGCGCCTTCCATGAGCTTGTAGACATCGGAGTCGGTGAAGACCACCCCTTGGCGGTCGGCGGGCGGCCTGCCCTCGACGGCGGCCCGAAAGTTGCCCACCCAGCCCAACCGGTCCATCCACTCGTGACAGTGGGCGATGGTGGCCGTTGAATTGACTTCCTGCCGATCGCCCCAGAAACCACTCGTGATCTCGACCTCGTCGATGCCCAACGGGCGGAGACGCCCCCCTCGGGGAACGACCGGGCGCCCATCGAAACGCTTGGTCATAGATGGTCCTGCCAACTGTGCTCGGGCTCGAACCCGATCAGACTGCGGACGCGGTCGATGGAGAGCAGGGTCTCCCGCCCCTCGATCGGCCGACGCACCGGCACTTCTGGGTAGACCTTGGACATCAGGTCCGCGGACGGGGTCGGCATGACTGTGTCCGCCGCGGCGACGATCGCGATCTCGGCGCCTTTGAGATCCGCTTCGAGCCCGAGACGCACCGCGAGAGCCACGTCACGGACGTCCACATACCCCCACAGGTTCCATTTGCGGAGCGCGGGGTCGCCCCAGAAGCCAGAGAACGCCTGGTAGTCGTCGGGTTCCATGATGTTCGAGATGCGCAACCCGAGGAACGGGATCCCGCTCCGGCGAGCAAACTGAGCGGCCATTTCTTCACCGAGAAGCTTGGAGAGGGCGTATGAGGACTCTGGCCGGGGCTCGATCGTCTCGTCGATCGGGGCGAACATTGGCGGGGTGTCAAAGGGAAGCCCGAGAACGGTCTCACTCGAGGCCCACACCACCTTTTCCACCTGGGCCGCTATCGCGGCAGCAAAGACGTTGTAGGTGGACAACACGTTGATCCGAAAGGTCTCCGCCTCGGATCTGATGCCCGGTGCGGGGATCGCTGCCAGATGAACAACGGCGTCGCAACCGGCTATCAGCTCCAGCGCCTGACCCTGATCGGTGAGATCGGCGACCGCACACAAGCCATGGGGGGTGCCGTCGTGTGCGATGTCTACGTTGAGCACTTGATGACCTTGATCAAGAAGGTCACGAATCACCCAGCGACCGGCCTTGCCGCTGCCCCCGGTCACGACGATCCTCATCTGGGCTCGGTATTGGTCATGAATTCGTATGCTACATTCGATTTTTGGCCCATGAACCGACCAGGAAGAGGGCGAAGGACATGGCTGAATTGAAGTTGGGCGCAGTCCTGTGGAGCCAGGCCACCGACTGGGACGGGTTCGTGAAGGCAGGCCAGCGCGCCGACGTCTTGGGATATGACTCGATATGGACCTGGGACCACCTCTATGCAATCTTCGGGGATCCGGATCAGCAGGTGGTCGAGGGCTATGCCGCACTCGCCGGTCTCGCCATGGCCACGGAGCGAGCCCAGCTCGGCCTGCTCGTAGGCGCCAACACCTTCCGCAATCCCGGGGTCATAGCCAAATCGGTGGTCACCATCGACCACATGAGCGAAGGTCGGGCAATCCTGGGGCTGGGAGGCGCTTGGTTCGGGTTGGAGCACACTGCATTCGGGATCGACTTCGGGACCGGCTTCGGTCAGCGACTCGACTGGATGGACGAGGCCACCTCGGCCCTTCGTGCCCTTCTCGACGGCGAGACAGTGACCAGCACCGGTGACGGGAGGTATCGATTCACCGATCTCCGGCTCAATCCGCGACCGGTTCAGCGCCACCTTCCGATCATGATCGGAGGCTCGGGAGAGAAGAAGACCCTCCGCACCGTTGCCAGATACGCCGATCAGTGGAACGCATTCGGCAGTCCGGAGGAACTGGCTCGCAAGGATGAGATACTCCGGGGTCATTGCGGGGAGGTCGGACGCAATCATCAAGAAATCGAGCGAACCGTGGGGGCAAAGATCGTGATCCGCGAAACTGAAGCCGCGGCCAGGGCAGTCCTCGAGGACCTGATGGAACACAACCGAACTCCGATGTCCGACATTGCCGACGACCACACATTCTGGGTGGGCACGGCTGACGAGATGACCGAGAAGATGCTCTCTTATCAAGCAGTGGGCTTCAACACCGTCCTGGTCGAGATGCCGGCGCCCTACGACCGGGCGACCATGGAGGCCCTGATCGAAGTGGTAAAGCCTGCCGTGGAGCGGAGTTCGCCCTGATCAACCGGGCGACGCCGTCATGACACCGGGGTGACCATCGAGCACGCAGCAGCGGTTCGACTCGTCGACATCGGCCGACTCGAGCAGGTCGAGGTCCCGATGCCGGTTCCCGCGGTCGGCGAGGTTCTGATCAGGGTGCTCAGCGTTGGTTTGTGTGGATCCGATGCCCATTGGTTCGAGGAGGGTGCAATAGGCGACGCCACAATTCCACCTGGAGGCGTGGTCCCTGGTCATGAATTCTGTGGGGTGATCGAATCCGGGCCGCGCATTGGGGAACGGGTGGCGATCGACCCGGGGATTTCCTGTCTCCACTGCGAGCAGTGCGTGGGCGGCCGACTCAATCTGTGTCTTGAAATGAGATTCGCAGGCCATGGCACCACAGAGGGCGGGCTGCAGCAATTCGTCGTCTGGCCCGAGCGATGCCTGGCGCCCATGCCCGATAATCTCAGCAACGAACAAGGCGCACTACTCGAGCCCCTCGGGATCGCGCTTCATGCCTTGGATCTTGGCGAGCTTGCGGGAGGCGAGTCAGTGGGCATCGTCGGTTGCGGCCCGATCGGGCTGCTCCTGATAAAGGTCCTCGCCGCGAGAGGGGTGGAGTCCATCGCCGCCAGCGAGCCCCTGGGCCATCGCATGACCGCAGCGCTGGGTTTCGGAGCGGTTGCCTGGGCAGAGCAAGGTGTCGGTCGCCTCGACGTGGTTTTCGACTGTGCCGGCACCGATGACTCGCTCCACGATTCCCTGAGTGCAGTCGCTCCTGGAGGCCGCGTGGTGCTGGTCGGGATTCCCGACCACGACCGAAGCACCTTTCAGGCCTCCCTTGCCCGCCGCAAGGAGATAACCCTCCGCTCGTGTCGCCGGATGTTTCCCGACGACCTGGTCCGAGCTGCTGAAATGGCCGGGTCCGGTGAGGTGAGCCTCGGCGGTTTGGTGACCGATCGCTTCGAAATGTCGGCCGCGACCGCGGCGTTTCAAACCCTGGTCGCCCGTACCGGAATCAAAATCGTGGTGGAGCCGTGACCCCTGGAACTGGGCACTGAGCGCCAAAGATCTGTTCGCAAACCTATGCAGGCAAGGCTATGCTGACAATCGTAACCATAAATGTCCGAAGGAATGCCCTGCCGGTCCATCACGGACCGGCACTATGGCGTAATTATGTGGACTGATGCGGCACAGCAAACCATGAAATCCTTATGTCTGGCTAACTTGACGATCGTGTGCACCGCTCGGTGCAACACCCCGATCGGGGGCATCGAGTGAGGACTACCGAGGGCCGATCCGGTGAGGCTGGGACCCGGCCCCGTCCGGTGACCATGCAAGACATCGCCCGAGAGGCCGGGGTCTCGCAATCCACCGTGTCACGGGTACTCAACGACACCCCCACCTCGGTCCCGATTGCACCGGACACCAGGAAACGGGTGCAAGGAGTCGCACAGCGTCTGGGGTACCGCCCCAATCCTCTGGCCCGGGGTTTGCGCGGCGCTCGCACCATGTTGCTCGGGGT
>JALYNX010000050.1 GCA_030772935.1 Actinomycetota bacterium
GGCCGAGCCCGATCGGATTCGGCAGATCCTCGTGAACCTGATCACAAATGCCATCCGATATGGACGCTCTGAGATCCTGGTGACGGCAACGCGGAATAACGCTGTCGTCGACTTCGCCGTCCACGACGACGGCCCTGGGGTCCCTCCGAGGTTCCAGTCGGACATGTGGAGCCGGTTCGAGCGGGGGCTCTACAAGGACAACCAGAGTGTGCCGGGCTCTGGCATCGGCCTCTCAGTGGCGAAAGACCTGGTGACCGCTCACGGCGGCACTATCGAATATCGGACCTCGGAGCTCCTCGGCGGGGCGTGCTTCGCATTCACGATCCCCGGCCCGCAGTCAGATCTTCTCGAAACACGACCGACCCAGGTCGAGCGCGTCGGCTGACCCATCTTGTGCCCGCACAAACGCGGGGGCTAGGTCTGAAAATAGGTGACGAGCATTCCCAGCCCGACCCCGATCACCGCTCCTATCCAGATCCCGGTGGACAAGTCATCGATGGCGGTGCCGACCGCCGCTCCGATGCCCACACCGAGAACGGCGCCCACGCCGACGAAGGAGCCTCTCCTTCCTTGCTTCTCGCCATTCTTGTCATTTGCCGGTTCGGTCATCTGCCCTCCTAGAGAATGTTGGCGGCCATCTCGGCCAGTGGGGAACGGACGGAACGTTCGAGAGTGATGTGCCCGAACAACGGCGATCCTTTGAACTTCTCGATGAGCGCGGCCATCCCTCCGAACGGTGAGATATAAGGGTTGTCGACCTGGGACAGGTCTCCGCAGAACACGACCTTGGAGTCCCGGGACATGCGAGTCAGAATCACTTTCAGGGTGGGAAGCTCCAGGTTCTGCGCCTCATCGATGATCACGAACTCCCCCGTGATCGAACGACCGCGCAAATAGGTGACAGCCGCCATTTCCAGGTCGCCTCGGTCGACCAACTCCTCGATTGCACCGCGCGCACCTTCCGCTCCGGCATCGGAGAACAGGGCATAGAGATTGTCGTGCACAGCCGCCATCCATGGCGCCAGCTTCTCGTTGAGGTCACCGGGCAAATAGCCGACCTCCTGACGACCAACGGCAACCAGCGGGCGGTAGACCGACACCCGCCGGTAACGACCCTGCTCCAGGACTTGCTCGAGGGCGGCCGCAAGCGCCAGGAAGGTTTTGCCGGTCCCTGCCATCCCCATGACCGAGACCGCGGGGATGTCGGGATCCAGCAGTTGATGCAAAGCCACGGTCTGGCGGACGTTCTTCGGTTCGACACCGAATGCCCGGACGTGGGTCGGGACTCGCTCCACGATCACAATCGGATCGGACTGGATCACCCGGGCTAGCGCGGAGCGTGAGGTGCCTGCCCTGAGGATGAGGAACTGGTTGACCTCGGCCTCGATCCCCTGCAACTCGATCTTGCCCTCATCGAAGAGGCGGTCGATGACCTCGCCCTCCGTCGCGTGCTCGACCAGCCCTGAGTGGAGTTGCTCGACGGGCACGGTGTCGGCCCGGTAGTCCTGAACCGCCACCCCGAGTTGGGCTCCCTTGATGCGGAGCGCAGCATCCTTGGTGACAAGCACGGCGGGGGTCTGTTCCACGAGGTTGAGACAGGTGGCGAGGATCCGGTGGTCGGGGGTGTGAGGGTCGAGAGCCGCCGGAAGTCGCTCCGATGTGATCCCGTTGAGCTCGATGCGAAGGGTGCCGCCCCCGGGCAGGAGGACCGGCTCACGCAGCCCGCCCGCACGGGATGCGCCCAGCTCCTCGATGAGCCTGATCGCGGCACGTGCGTTGGCGCCGACCTCGTCCAGGCGCGTCTTCTTCCGATCCAACTCTTCAATGACGACGAGCGGCAACACCACGTCGTGTTCATCGAATCGGAGCGGGGACTGGGGGTCGGCGAGGAGGACACAGGTATCGAGGACAAAGGTGTCGGCCACCTCGTGGGTCTCCTTCAAGGTCGTCGCCAGGGGCCATAGCTTCCCGTTCCGGCCCGGCAATTACAAGGACCCGCGCGACCCAGCCGTAATTGGGAGCCAGAGGTCCGGATATGGCCCCTCACCGTCCCAATTGCCGAGGGTGGAAGATCAACCCCGACGCCGGCCCACCCAGGTCATGAACTCGTCGATGGGTAGCGCATTGACGACTCGATCGGTGGTGACCCAACCTCGCCGCGCGTACTCCACCCCGTATCCCATCCGCACCAGGTCCGACACGTGATGTGAGTCGGTGTCGATCACGATGTTCACGTCCCGGGCCATCGCCAACCTTGCCACTTCCGCCGAAGCGTCGAGTCTGTCCAGCGCTCCGTTGATCTCGAGGGCGACGCCGGTGACCGCCAGGGCTTCGAGCACGACGTCGATGTCGAGCTCGACACCCGGCCGTCTTCCGATATAACGGCCCGACAGATGGCCGATGGCGTTGACCGCCGGGTCGGCCAGGGCGGTGAGGATCCGGGCAGTCTGTGCCGATTGCGACAGATCGAAATGGGAGTGGATCGAGGCGACGCAGTAATCGAACTCGAGTCGGAACTCAGGGTCGTAGTCGAGCTCCCCATTGGGCCCGATGTTGAGCTCGCATCCGAACAAGATCCGAAGCTCAGGGTGATCCTCCTGCAGGGCTCGCATTCGGTCCCTATGCGCCAGCATCTCATCGCGGGTGGACCCGTTGATCGCCAGATCCTCGCCATGGTCGGTGAAAGCCACATACCGATAGCCGTGCGCCACCGCGGCCTCGACCATCTCTTCCAGGGTTGACCTCCCGTCACCGGATCGGGTCGAGTGGTAGTGGAGATCGCCCTTTATCTGATCGCGAGAAATCAGCTCCGGAAGGCCAGGCCCTGAGGCCGCCTCCACCTCGCCGGTTCCCTCACGGAGCGGCGGCGGCACGTACTGCATCCCCAATGCCTCGTAAATCTCCGCCTCGGTCGTCGAGGCGACCACACGCTCCTCCTCGAACAACCCGTATTCGCTCAGGAGCCAGCCCCGCTCGATCGCCCGCTGACGCAACGCAATGTTGTGTGCCTTGGACCCGGTGAAATAGAGCAGTGCCGAGCCCATCTGATCCTTAGTCACCGTACGGACGTCGACCTGCATGCCTTCCCGGGTGAGAAACGAGGTTTTCGTCTCGCCCGATCCGAGGATCTCGGCGGCCTCCGGCATGTCCAAGACGAAGGACGCCACTGATGCCGGGTCCTCGGTTACCACCACGATGTCGATGTCACCCACCGACTCTGCAAAGCGCCGGACAGACCCGCAGGGCACCGCGGCAGCCACCGAAGCGAGAGTTCCGAGCCGGGCCGCTAGGGCGCTGGCCAGGGGCAGGGCCTCGACCAGCGGTGTCCGACGATCCTTGCCGTGGAGGCCGAGACGTTCGATGGCCCGACCGATCTTCTCCTCCGAGACCTTCCCCATTCCCGGAAGGTCGCGCAGTCGCTCCTCGGCGATCGCGGCTCGGAGACCGTCGATGTCTTCGACACCCAATTCGCTGCGGAGGAGTTTGAGTGTCTTGGGGCCGAGGCCGGGAATCTTGGTCAGCTCAACGAACGCAGGCGGGTATCTCGCTCTGAGGGTTTCGAGCTTGGCCACTCGGCCGGTGGTCTCGAACTCGAGGATCTTGTCGGCGGTCGACGGCCCGACACCGCCGATCCCGGTCAGCTGCTCCTTGTCGAGCCCTGAGATCTCGTCGGTGTAACCCTGCAGACCGTGGATGGCGTTCTCGTAGGCCCGAACCCGGAAAGCTTGGGGGCTCCCCTCATCGAGTGCGGTCAGCTTCGCCAGTTCGGCAAGCATCCGGAGATGGTCGAGACGACTGGCCATCGCCAGGGAGACTATCGGCGGTCCTCGTCGACGAGTGTCGCCACGGTGGCATTGGTGACC
>JALYNX010000051.1 GCA_030772935.1 Actinomycetota bacterium
TCGGAGACCAGGCCATAACGCTCGATGTCATCGAGGCGATGGAGGCTGGAGAGGAGCCCGGCGAACAGGGCATCGGAATAGCGGGTTCGGTAGAAACCGTGACCGCCCTTGTTGGCAACAACGAACCCGACGGGCCCGGGCAGAGCCACGACCACCTCGTCACTCTCCAGGAGGACCTTGAGGTCGAACGGCTCCCCTCCGGCGACACCACGGAGCTGCACCGGCACCTTCCAGATGGTGGTGTCGGTCTCGTCGGGCAGGGCGAGGAAGCGACGCTGGCTGAGTTTGACCCCCTCATCAACCAGGCTGACCTCGATCTGGGGGAATCCCCGCTGGTAGACCCAGGTGTCCATGATCTCACCGACCGGCCAGTCCGAGGCTCCGTCAAGGCCCTCCCAGAGGTCAGTGGTCACTGTGTTGGCGTATTCGTGCTTGCGCAGATAGTTGCCAACCCCCTGGCGGAACTCCTCGGTTCCGATGAACTGCTCGATCATCCAGAGGACGGCGGACCCCTTGCCATAGGTGATGGCATCGAACATCTCGTCGACTTCGCGAGGTGAGTTGACCTCGAACTCGATGGGACGCGTGGTGTGAAGCTGGTCGGTTCCCATCGCCCAGGGGATCTCGAGGTTGGCGAACGCCAGCCACCTCTTCCAGACCGGCATCTTGGCGTCTGTCGCCTTCAACTCCATGAAGCTGGCGAATGCCTCGTTGAGCCAGGCCCCCTCCCACCATCGCATCGTCACCAGGTTCCCGAACCACTGGTGAGCGACCTCATGACCGATGACATCCAGGGTGTTCTGAAGCTCGCTTTGACTCGCCTTCTTCTTGTCGACAACGAGGTAGGCATCGCGATAGGTGATCAGACCCACGTTTTCCATCGCCCCCGCCGCGAAGTCAGGGACTGCGATGTGATCCAGCTTGTCCCCCGGATAGTGGATGCCGTAGTAGTCCGAGAGATATTCGAAGCAGAACACCGCGTTGTCCAAGGCCACCTCGGTGAGGTGGAGCTTGCCCTTCGGCACGATGATCCGGATCGGGGTGCCCCTGACCACGACCGGTTCCGTTGCCTCGAATGCGCCCACTATGAAGGCCAACAGATAGGTGGACATCTTCATGGTGGGTGCGAACGCGAACTCCACACGCCCGTCTTCGAGAGTGGTGCGACTCATCTCCTGGGTGTTGGAGTAGGCCTCGAGCCCGTCGGCGACCACGATCGTGGTTTGGAAGGTGGATTTGATGTCAGGCTCGTCCCAGCCGGGAAAAACCCTTCTGGCATCGGTTGCCTGACATTGCGAGGTTGCGATGACGTGCTCTACACCGTCATCGTCCTTGAAGCTGGACCGGTACAGACCACGCAGTTGGTCGTTGACGATCCCTGAGTACTCGATGTCGAGTTGATACGTCCCCGGGCTCGCTGAGGATGCCAGCGTCAACCTCGCAAACTCATATTCCTCGTCGTAGGAGATTTCCGCGACGTCGATCGTTATGTCTCCCGAGACGAGACGGGCCGATTCGATGTCGAGCTCGGCGCAGTTGAGGACGATGGTCTCGACCGTCTCCACAACCCCCAAGGTGATGGCAACCGCTCCCTTGAATGTGAAGGTTTCCAGGTTTGGTTCGAGACGAAGGTCATAGTGGCTCGGTATGACCTGGCGCGGCAGACGATAAGGGTTGTCAGACACGGATAGCCTCAATCATCAGTGGACCCGTGTGATGGTACCGACTTGGGAATGTTCCGAGACCGAATGACGGGGATTCTGTCTCATCGCTTTACCCTGATGTGCGATGAGCGAGCGAACCACAATTTTGGTCGCAGTCAACGGGCCAGATCGTCCCGGAATCTCGGCAGGTTTGATGCAGGTACTTGCAGATTCGGATGCCGAGATCTACGACGTCGAGCAGATCGTGGTCCGGGGCCGGCTCACCCTGAATGTCCTGATTGGAGTGTCCGGCGAGAGGGCCGCGATCGGCGACCTCCTCTTCTACGGGTGGCAGCAAGGCCTTCATCTCGACTTTGAGGTGGTCGACGACACGCCGACACCAAACAGGGCGATGTCAGCGGTGACCATCATCGGGATGAAGATCGGGCCTGAGGAGTTCGGGGCGGTCGCCTCGGGGATCGCAGCCGGCGACGGCAACATCGAGCGAATTTTCAGGTTGTCTCGCTACCCGGTGGTCTCCTACGAGTTGCTGGTTTCCGGCGGCGATCTGGACGTGATCCGTGAGGGCCTGGTCCTCGCCGCAACCCAGCTTCCGATCGATGTTGCCATCCAGCCGGACGGGCTGGAACGTCGCGCCAAGCGGATGGTGATCATGGATGTCGACTCGACCCTGATCCAGCACGAGGTGATCAACCTGTTGGCCCGTGAAGCCGGAGTCGAGGAACAGGTGGCCGAGATGACCCACCTCGCCCTCACCGGAGAGATGGATTTTGAGAAGTCCCTGCGAGAACGGGTAGCGCTGCTGAAAGGCCTCGATCAAGTGGCGCTGACCCGGGTGTTCGAGAACATCACCCTGACCAGCGGAGCGCGTACTTTCATCCGCACACTGAAGCGGTTGGGGATGGTGACCGCCATCGTCTCGGCCGGTTTCACCAGATTCACCAACGTCCTCGCCGCCGACCTCGGAATCGACTATTCGCTCTCCAACACCCTGGAGTCGATCGACGGCGTCCTCACCGGTGAGTTGACCGGGGAGTTCATCGACGGGCCCCGGAAAGCCCAATTCCTGAAGTCAATCGCCGATGCGGAAGGGATCCCGGTGGCCCAGGTGGTTGCCGTGGGCGACGGGGCCAACGACCTGGACATGCTGGCGGCGGCAGGGCTGGGTATCGCCTTCAACGCCAAACCCGTGGTTCGAGAACGGGCGGACACCAATATCTCGGTTCCCTACCTCGACGCCATCCTCTTCATCATGGGAATCAGACGTCAGCACGTCGAGGACGCCGACGAATCGGACCCCGAGTTCAGTGTTCCCGATCGCATCGAGGTCCACGGCACTCCACCGGTTTAGGCGAGCTGTTGTCCCGCTTGATTGCCGGCCGACTTTGGCCGAGGCCAACATCGACTCCTCGCGTCACCTTCCGGATTGTTCGCTCTCACCCCCTCGGCCAAACAGACGCCGGTCGGCC
>JALYNX010000052.1 GCA_030772935.1 Actinomycetota bacterium
CGCATGGACCAGCCGCTCGGTCGTGAGGTGGGGAACGCCAACGAGATGCGGGAGTCGATCGAGGTTCTCAACGGCGGCGGGCCCGAGGACATCGTTGAGCTCACCCTTGCATTTGGGGAGGTCATGCTCGACCTGGCCGGGGTCGACGGGGGTCGGGACCGTCTCACTGAGACGATCGCGACCGGGGCCGCCCTCGAGAAGTTGATCGAAGTCGTGGTGGCCCAGGGCGGGGACCCCTCGGTGATCCGTGATCCATCGCTCCTTGCGATTTGCCCTCACGAGGAAGTGATCGAAGCCGATCGCGATGGGTACGTCACCCAATGCGACGCCCTCATCATCGGGACCGTCGCCACCCGGCTCGGAGCCGGCCGGGAACGCAAGGAAGATGTGGTCGACCCCGGAGTCGGGATCACGGTGGACGCCAAGCTCGGGGAGAAGGTGACGAAGGGCCAGACTCTGGCCCGAGTCCGATTCTCCGACCCGGCCCGCTGGGAGGCCCAACGTGACGCCCTGGCCAAGGCTTGGGCGATCGGAGACAATGCCCTAGATGTTGGACCGCTCATCGTCGAGCGAGTCGAGGCCCCGGCGTCGTAGTAGGGAGCCACAGGGTCATATCCGGTCTTCTGGCTCCCAATTAGCGGAGGGTTCCGTCCTCGTTACCATCGCCACCCGATCCATTCAGGAGCTGAACGGAATGAAAGTCGTCGTTTGCGTCAAGCAGATACCGGACCCTGCCACCCCATACCGTCTCGAAGCGGGGACCAACTTGCTGATTCGGCCCGACGACCAGGTCTTGGATGACACCGATCGCTATGGGGTCGAGATGGGTCTCCAACTGGCCCAGGCCAGCGAGGGGACCGTGACTCTGGTGAGCATGGGGCCGGCCGGTAGCGGACAGGGGATCCGCCAGGCGCTGGCCATGGGCGCCGACCAGGCGATTCTCATCGAGGACGATTCGCTGCGAGGCTCCGATGCCCTGACCACGGCTCGGGTACTGGCTGCGGCAATAAAACGAGACGAGTTCGACCTGGTTATCGCAGGGACCGAGTCCACCGACGGCTACTCGGGTGTCCTCCCTCAAATGCTCTCCGAGCTCTTGGATGTTCCCGCTCTCACCTATGCAACCAAGGTGGAGGCTGCCGACGGCAAGGTCACGATCCATCGTCAGACTGCTGCCGGATATGACGTGGTCGAAGCCAGCCTCCCTGCACTGGTGGCGGTCACCGCCGGAGTCGTGGAGCCCCGCTACCCCACCTTCAAGGGGATCATGGAGGCCAAGAAGAAGACCGTCGAGAACCTCAGCCTCGCCGACCTCGGAGTGGAACCAGGGCCCGGTCAGACCGTGGCCTCGATAACCGAGGCGGCGGAACGCACGGCTGGCCAGAGGATCGAAGACGACGGTGAGTCTCATCTGGCGATCCTCGCCCTGCTCGAACAGCGGAAGGTGATCTGAGATGGCGAGCATCTGGGTCTTCGTCCAGGAGGAAGCCGGACAACCGACCACGATCGGTCTCGAGCTTCTGACCGCGGGACGCCAGTTCGGTGAGGTGACCGCGGTGTATCTGGGCACTGGTTCCGAGTCGGCATTTGCCGCTCTCGGCGAGCACGGCGCCAGTGCGGTCCTCCACCTCGATGCTGGAAGTCGTCTCCCCTCGGCACCGGTGGCGGCGGCGCTTGCCAAGCGAATCGCCGAGGCCGCGCCCGACCTGATCCTCTTCGGCCAGGACTACACCGATCGTGACGTCGCCGGCCGCCTGGCGGCTCGACTCGGTGTCGGGGTGCTCTCCAACGCCATCGCCGTTCGGTTGGCCAATGGTGCGGTGGAGACCGACCACGAGATCTTGGGCGGCGCCCAGGTGGCGACGGCCGCCATGACCCAGGCCCCTTTCCTCGTCCTGATCCGACCCAAGTCCTTCGTGGCAGAGCCGATAGACGGGGGGGTTCCCGATGTCGAGAAGCTGGAACTGCCCGAGATCGGCCCGTCCGAAGCCACCGTCACCGAGTCCCATGTCGAGGAACGTGAGGGGCCGCAACTTGGAGAGGCAGCCATCGTGGTTTCGGGTGGCCGCGGCCTCGGCTCCCCCGAGGCGTATGAACTGGTGGAGAAGCTTGGTAGGAAGCTCGGGGCGGCCACCGGAGCCACTCGGGCCATCGTCGACGCCGGCTGGGTTCCCTATGCCAAGCAGGTAGGCCAGACCGGCAAGACTGTCAAACCCGACGTCTACATCGCCTGCGGCATCTCAGGCGCCATGCAGCACCTGGTGGGCATGAAAGACTCTAAAACCATCATCGCCATCAACAAGGACCCTGACGCCCCGATCTTCTCCATCGCCGACCTCGGTGTGGTCGGCGACGTGAACAAGGTGCTCCCCAAGTTGATCGAGGCGCTGGAGAGTCGGTAGCGGCCTCAGGGGAAGGCATCCAACCAGCCCAAAAGAATTGTTGGAATCTCGCAACAGATACCTTGAATTTGTCATGGATCGAACGTATGTTCGTAGCATGGTTGAAAGGTCGTCGGTCGACTATCACGAATCGGAGCTGTTCCGATTGGAACGTCTGAAGGCACAGGTTGTTGCCCTCCAGATCCGACACCTGGCCTACCTCGATGAGGCACAGATTGCGACCGGCGATGGCTCACGGAGTCTCTCCGAATGGGTTGCCGCCCGCCTCGACCTCAGTCCGGACACTGCGAAGACACTGGTCCGAACTATGCGCCGCACCCAAGATCGACC
>JALYNX010000053.1 GCA_030772935.1 Actinomycetota bacterium
CGGGTTTACACCCTCCCCTGCATCGCGGGTCATGTCGGCGCGGACGCTGCAGGCGCCGTTCTTTCCGAAGGCCCGCACCGCGGCGACAGCCTGCAGCTGCTGGTAGACGTCGGCACCAACGCTGAGCTGGTGCTCGGAAACAAGGAACGCCTCTTGGCGGCATCGAGTCCGACCGGGCCCGCTTTCGAGGGTGCCCAGATTTCTTCGGGACAACGGGCGGCACCGGGCGCCATCGAACGGGTGCGCATCGACCGATCGTCTCTGGAGCCCCGTTTTTCGGTGATCGGCCAGGAGATGTGGTCCGACGAGACCGGATTCGACCCCGAGTCCGTCACCGGGATCTGTGGGTCGGGGATCATCGAGGCCATTGCAGAGTTGTTCCTGGCCGGGGTCATCGGGAGCGATGGCGTGGTTCGTGAGCAATCAGACCCGTCGTCACGTGTGGTGGCTTCGGATCGGACCTTCTCCTATGTGCTCTGCTTCGAGCCGCGTATCGAGGTGACGCAGAACGATGTGCGCGCGGTTCAGCTGGCCAAGGCGGCGCTCCATGCCGGGGCCCGGTTGCTGATGGACCACTATGGCGTCGATCGCGTTGACGAGATCAGACTCGCTGGGGCTTTTGGGAGCCACATCGACCCGATGCACGCCATGGTGCTTGGGATGATTCCCGACTGTGATCTGGAGAAGGTCTCGGCGGCAGGCAACGCGGCCGGGGTGGGGGCGATGATGGCGCTGCTCTCGGGAGTGGCTCGGACCGAGATCGAGGAAGTGGCAGCGCGGATCGAGAAGGTGGAGACCGCCGTGGAGCCCCGATTCCAGGAACATTTCGTCGCCGCTCTCGCCATCCCTCACAACACCGATGCTTACCCGCTGCTCTCCAAGGCGGTCGAAATGCCTGAGGCGTCCGGGCCCAGAGGGCGTCGCGGACGGCGATCTCAATAGCTCCAGGCGGTCGTCTCCCCTTCACGCCTCGCGTTCCATGATGTAGTCTGGTACCACATCATGGAACAGACCACGGGACGTCGAAGCGGAGGCCGCGCTGCCCGACAGGCGGCACGCACTGCCCGAGCCATCGACTCGGTGCCTTTCCTGACCCGCAAGCTGGCCCCGGTTGAGGTGCTCGACGAAGAGGGCCTGACTCTCATCGAGTCCAACGCCGAAATGCTGCTCGAACAGGTCGGTGTCGAAGTGGGCAACTATCCCGAGGCGCTCGTCATCTTCCAAGAAGGCGGCTGCGAAGTGACCGAAACCCGGGTCCGATTTCCGGCCGGGCTCGCCAGGAGTCTGCTCGCCACTGCTCCCACCAAATTCACCCAGCATGCTCGCAATCCCGAGCACGACGTGGTCATCGGCGACCCTCATCTCGTATTCGCTCCCGCCTACGGCTCACCTTTCGTGCGGGACTTCGAAAACGGCCGTCGCTACGCGACCATCGCCGACTTCGAGAACTTCGCCCGGCTCACCCACATGACCCAGTCTCTTCACCACGGCGGCGGGACGCTTTGCGAGCCGGTTGATCTTCCCGTCAACAAGCGCCACTTCGACATGGTGCGTGCCCACGTCAAGAATCACGACAAGGCCTTCATGGGCTCGGTGACGGCCCCGGAGCGGGCTCAGGACAGCGTCGACATGGCCAACATCGCTTTCGGTGGAGAAGTCGCCGCAGGCAAGACGGTGCTTCTCTCTCTCTGCAACGCCAACAGTCCGATGAGTTGGGACTACAACATGCTCGGGTCGGCCAAGGTCTACGCCGAGAACAATCAGGCTTGTCTCATCACCCCGTTCATATTGGCGGGGGCGATGGCCCCGGTGACGGTGGCCGGGACCGCGACCCAAACGCTTGCCGAGGCGATGGCAGGGATGGCGTTCTGTCAGATGGTGCGACCCGGCGCCCCGGTCGTGTTCGGGTCGTTCGCTTCGTCGATCTCCATGCAGTCCGGGGCTCCCACCTTCGGCACCCCCGAGCCCGCTTTGATGCTGTTCGTGATGGCCGCCCTTGCCCGTCGACTGGGGATTCCCTTCCGGAGCGGGGGCAACCTCACGGCAGCCAAGACCCCTGACTACCAGGCGGCGTATGAGTCAGCCGCCACCTTTCTCCCCACGATCCTGGCCGGGGTCAATTTTGTGCTCCACACCGCAGGTTGGCTCGAGGGCGGTTTGACCATGGGTTATGAGAAATTCATCCTCGACTCCGACCAGGCATCCATGGCCGAGTCCATGCTGGGCGGCATCGATCTTTCCGACAACGGCCAGGCAATCGAGGCGCTCCTCGGCAACACGCCAGGTCAGCACTTCCTCGGAAACGCCCACACCCTCGCCAACTTCGAGAACGCCTTCTGGCGGAGTGCGACCGCGGACAACAACAGCTTCGAGCAATGGCAGGAAGCAGGCTCCCACGAGGCTGCAGCCCGGGCCCACGGAATCTGGCGCCGGATGCTCGACGAATATGAACCGCCGCCGCTGGACGAAGCGATCGAGGCCGAGTTGGAGGATTGGATCGCCCAGCGCAAGGCGTCCTTCCCCGACTCCGATGTCTGACCATGGGTGACAACCTGCTCACCGCATTCTTGGCTCGGGCCGACTTCGAGATAATCCCGCTGAAAGGGGCCCTCGAGAAGGCCTTGGTCATCCCTCACGGCTCGACCGTCTCGGTAACCGCCTCACCATCGAGAGGCATGGGGACCACGGTGGACCTCGCGCTAGAGCTCCAGGAACGGGGCTATCGGGCGGTGCCGCATCTGTCGGCCCGGATGATCGAGGACCGTCAGGAGTTGGCCCTGATCATCAAGCGGCTCGACGACGGAGGAGTGGCCCGTGCTTTCATCACCGGAGGAGATGGCCAGCCCCACGGCGACTACTCCGACGCCTACACCCTGCTCCGCGACATGGCCGATCTGGGGCATCCGTTCCTGGAAGTGGGGATCACAGGGTATCCCGAAGGTCATCCCTCGATCCCCGTGGACCGTCTTCGCCAAGCAATGCTGGACAAGCAGGCGCATGCCACCCACATCGTGACCCAGATGTGTTTCAACCCCAGGGCCATAGTCGACTGGGTCAGGACGACCCGGGCGGACGGCGTGGACCTTCCGGTCAAGGTTGGGGTGCCTGGTGCCATCGATCCCACTCGGTTGCTCACCATCGCGGCGCGCATCGGCGTCGGGGATTCAGTCAGTTTCCTGGCGAAGAATCATCGAGCGGTGATGCGGCTGTTGCGCCCGGGCAGGTTTCGGCCGGACAGGCTGGTCAAGCCGCTGAGTCGCGTCAGTCAAGAGCTCGGCCTGAGCGGGCTCCATCTGTTCACTTTCAACCAGGTGGAACCAACCGTGACCTGGCTTCGCAAGACGATCGCGAGAAACGCCTGATGTCGGTCCAATCCATCGATCGGGCCTTCCAAGTCTTGAAGGCGCTCGCAGTCGAGCCCTCAGGGATCACCGACCTGGCGCAACGGATCGGTTTGCCGAAATCGACCGTCGCCCGAATGCTGTCCAGTCTCGAGGAGCAGGGAGCGGTGAGCCGAGGGCCGGATGGGAACCTGTTTTCGATCGGAGTGGGTCTCGTCGAGCTGGCGGGAGCGATCGATGCCACGGCGGCTCTGGCGACCGCGGTCCGCCCCCATCTCACCTGGCTGTCGGGCCAACTCGGCGAGGCAGCGGGCTTCAGCGTTCCCACCGGCTACACCATCCAATACATGGTCCAGGTGGAGAGTCCCAATCCGGTGCAAGTCCGTGACTACACCGGCCTCACCGTGCCGATGCACATCGGACCTTCTGGTCTCTGCGTGATGGCACAGTGGCCGCCCGAGGAAGCCGAGCGCTATTTGGGCAGGACGCTGGAGAAGTACACCCCGAAGACCGTGGTCGATCCATCGCGGATACGCGACCGGCTCATCGAGGTCAGGCGGGCCGGGCATTGCTGGATCTACGAGGAATTCGCCGAAGGGATCAACTCGGTGGCGGCTCCGGTGCTGACCGATGGTGAGCTGGCGCTGGGCGCGATCCACGTCCATGGCCCGTCATACCGGTTTCCCGCCGAAGGCAAAGCTGACTCGATCGCCGCCTTGGTCATGGACGCCGCGGCACGTTTCTCGAGTCGCCCAGAAACGGCCTGACACCTGGCTTGTCGAAGGAGGCTTCAAAGAGCACCTCGCTCAGGTTCGGTCCCGCGGAGGTCGTAACGTCCACTACACCACGAAAGGACAGAAAACGGCTTACCACTTCCATACCGAGGCGGTGTTCCTGGAGGAGAAGCTCCTCGGTCGGACCGGCGCGCATAGCACCGAAGCGATCACCAGCCTCTCTGCACGATTCAATCAACTCTCGGCTGAGGGATGGGACCTTTTCCACATCGCCGAGGTCAACGTTGTTGGCAAGATCTTCAAGGCAGACGACCGTCGTGGAGTGACGGTGGCCTTCTTCCGCCGGGAAGCCCCAGCCGCCTGACTCGAGACGCCACAGTCACATCTCCGAGGGCCGAGAGTCAATGGTCCCTGGGGAGATCAAAGTCTTGATCGGACCTTGGTTGCCGTCGGCCATCGACCGGAGGGCTCCCTCGACCTGATCGAGGGGGAGCACCAACGGGGCAATGTCATTCCAGGGATCGTTGCGGGCGACGAGAAGCCGGATCGCTTCGGGGAGATCAGTCGAAGCGTCGATCCGGTTGGTCCCGATCCACTCCTGCTCCAAGGAGGTGAGCTCTGCAAGGTCCATTTCCAGCGGATGCTTCTGGAATCCGACCGCGATCAGACGGCCTCCCGGGCCCAGACCGGTGATGGCCGTTCTCATCCCGGCCTCCGTGCCGGTGATCTCGAACCCGACTGCCGCATCCAACTCGTTCAGATCCGATTCAGGCCCTGCCAGAACCGCTCGGCGGGCGCCGAGGGCGGTAGCGATGTCGAGACGGTCCTGGTCCAGGTCGACCGAGGTGACGTTGCAGCCCAGGACCGACGCGGCGTAGGTGACGAAGGCGCCGATTCCCCCGGCGCCGATCACCAACACATCCTCTCCGCCTTCGACCCTTCCTCTACGGAGGGCATGCACCGCGATCGACATCGGCTGGGCCAGGGCCGCCGCATCCGGGGTCATCTGGGTTCCGACAGCCACGCAGGCGGTGGCGGGGACGGTGCAGTACTCGGCAAGCGCTCCATCTCGATGCAACCCCACCGCCCAGTATTCGTCACAGCGGCTCGTCCTTCCTGAACGACAGAAGTCACAATCGCCGCATCCGGTCGACCCCGCGCTTGCCACCAGGTCACCTTCGGAGAACCCATCGACATCCGACCCCATCCCCAAGACTCGGCCACTGAACTCATGACCGACGATGAGAGGCCCGAGGTGGCCGGTTGCCGGGTGACGCTCTTTGAGAGGGAACAATTTCGGCCCGAGGCTGAACTCGGAGGCGTCGGTGCCACAAATGCCGACCGTCTCTACCGCCAACAGCAGCTCACCGGGCCCCGGGTCTGGGATTGGCACGTCCTCGATTCTCAGATCGCCTGCATCGTGGAGGACCGCCGCTCGCATCTTCGGCTGCTCGGTTGCGGCCAACGGGAACGTCTGCATCATCCTGGAATATACGGAGGCGGGGTTGGGTAGATCATGCGGACTACGAGCGAGGTGATGCAATAGCTTCCTACTCGGTGAACCCACAGGCGGTGGCGCAGGCCCGTCGGCTCATCGACGCCCAGCAGTACGTGCTCGAAAGCGACTGGGGGGAGAGCCAACCCAGCGCAGACGATGAGAATGCCTTCTTGGAAAAGCACTCATGGGAGCAATATGCCGAATGGCACCTTGGGCTGACCGATGGTGCTAATGACGACACCAAGGCGAGATACGCCTTCGTCTATGGCGATCTCCGCCGCGTTCATCGCATGGGTCTGATCGCGTGCCAGTACCGAGCCGCGGAGTGGGGCCACAAGGAGGTCGAACTCGCCGCTCATGAGCTTCTTCAGTATCTGGACAGAACGCGTGCTTGAGATCGCGGGCATACCATCCGTGGGGTGACACGGGACCACGGCCCCACCCAGACAGCTGACGGCAGCTACGAGGAGCGGCGGGTACGAGAGCTCCGGCTCTGGAAACGACGTGCCAACGGGTTCCTCCTCGGTGCGTTGATCGTTTTCCTGGTCAGCCACTTCCTTGGTGACGACAGCGGTGTGAATGGTTGGATCAGAGCGGCTTCCGAAGCGGCGCTGATCGGCGGAATTGCCGACTGGTTCGCGGTCACCGCCTTGTTCCGACACCCGCTGGGGATCCCCATCCCACACACTGCCCTCATCCCCAAAGGCAAGGACGAGATCGGGCGGGGATTGGCCGAGTTCGTCCAACAGAACTTCCTCGACCCGACCAATCTCCGGAACTGGCTCACCAACTCCGAAGTCACACAGCGAATGGCCATCTGGCTCGAGACGCCCGATCATGCGGCATTGGCCGCACGTCGCAGCATCGAGACCGCCGCCACCATCGCCGAGTCGATCGACGACGACAGGGTGTCAACCCTGGTCACTCAGACCACCCTGGACTGGATGCGTCAGACTCCGGTCACCCCGCTCATCTCTCTCGTGGTCGACGCCTGGCTGAAGGACGGGCGGACCAGAGAATCGATCGAAGCCACGCTGAGGGGAATCGAAGTATTGCTCGTCGACAACCTGCCGTACTTCAGAGAGAGCTTCGCCCGGACCGCGCCCTGGTGGGTTCCGTCCTGGGCAGGCGGCCTTCTCTTCGAGCGGATCATCGCCTCGTTCCGCCTCCTGGTGGGTGACATGGCGGCAGACCCGACACATCCCGTCCGATCCGATATCGATCAGATGTTGGCGAAACTGGCCGATGACCTGCGTAACTCCGCCGACCTCGCCGATCGCATCGAAGAATCCAAGCTGCGCATTCTCGACTCACCCCAGCTCGGCGCAGCCATCCAGTCGCAATGGCAGCTGCTCCATGAGGCCCTGAGTCGTGCGGCAGCCGAACCCGGCTCCGAGCTCGAGCAGAGACTTGCGGAGCTGATCCAATGGTGGGCGCGCCGCGTTCTCGATGACGCCCCGCTCCGAATGAGAATCGATAGCTGGATCGCTGGGTCTGTCGAGCGGCTTGCCCAGAAATGGGACGACGAGATAATCGGGCTGATCGAGACCACGGTGGCCGGATGGGATCCGACCGAGATATCACACCGACTCGAGTTGCAGCTGGGTCGGGATCTCCAATTCGTGCGAATCAATGGCACTGTGGTCGGAGCCCTGGTCGGTCTCGCCATCCACGCCCTGCTCCTCCTGGCCTGATGACGAGTCGGCCAATGCGGCCGACAGGTCAGCCGGTTGGCTCGAGAAGGAGCGTGGTGCGCAGAACTTCGAGGCGAAGCATCGCGTCGAGGGAACGGCCGGGGGAGTATTTGCGTCGCAAAGCCTCGGATACGCGGTCGACCGATTCTGGGTCGTCAGCGGGTGTTGCGGTGAACAGAAAACGGGATTCTGCGACTCCGAGGGTCACCGCCGGCTCCGCTAGGGCTCGCTGAAACCATCGTCCTGCCTCGCCGCGAACCGAGCGCACGAACACATCCTCACCATCCACGACGACCCAGATCACGGTTCGGAAGACACGGTCGCCTAACCGGGTCTCGATCACCACTTCTTTCGTCCTCGCGATCAGCTCCAGCTCCGCGATGCTCAGTGACATGGTCAAGAAAGCTACCGCGCCTGATTGCCGGACCGCAATCACCCTTCCGTACCACCACGCTGGAGGGCGCTAGGTAGGCTCGGCCGATGATCTATATAGCCGTCATCCTGGCCGCGGTTGGGCTATTTCTGTGGGTTAGGAGCTGGCCCGATCCGGAGTTGGACAGAGTCTTGGGGAGGATCGGGAAGGTCGGCGTCTTCCTGGCCCCATTTCTCGTTTTGGCCTCGACGCTGACAATCGTTGCGCCCGGCGAGGTAGCCGTACCCGTCCTCTTCGGTTCGGCTCAAGCGCCGCTCGAAGAGGGTTTCCATCTGCGAAATCCGTTTGCATCCGTGAGGGCGCTCTCTGTACGAACCCAAGAGTCGACTTACTCGGACACGCTCGGCGAAGGTGACCAGGCCGACCGAGCGGATGCGATCACCGCGGTGTCGCTGGAGAACGCGTCGGTGAGGGTCGAGATCACCATTTTGTGGCATCTAGTCGGATCGGAAGCATCGAAGGTTTATCGGGCGCTTGGCACCGGCTACCGGGATGTGATCGTGCGCCCAGTCTCTCGATCCGCCGTGCGCGACTGTATCTCCAAGTATCGATTCGAGCTGGCCCGCACCACTCAACGTCCAGACGTTGAACGATGTATCGAGGAGTCGCTTGCCGGAGAATTCGTGCCACGTGGTCTTGCGGTCGATGGAGTGCAGTTGCGCGACATCGCAGCCACGCCAGAACTGCAGGCGTCCATCGAGGCCAAATTGCAAGCCGAGCAGGACGCCCAGCGAGCTCAGTTCCAACAGGACCAAGCCCGCATCGATGCCGAAACGAGGGTCATCACCGCTGGTGCAGAAGCGGAGGCGAACCGACTCGTCGCCGAGTCGCTGACCCCGGATCTCCTACAACTGAGGATTGTGGAAGCCTTGTCCGACAACGCGATTGTGTATCTCTTAGGGAGCGAGGGCCCGACCCCCGTGATCCCCTTGCCTACCCCATAAGACTTCCGTGTGTCCTCGTTGGATGATTGTCAATCCGGAAGTCGCGGCACCGTGAGACCCTGATCCTTCCCGAGCAGCACCGCCCGGGTGACCGCTGCTGACCCGAACCGGTCATTCAGGTTGTCGAGGGCGTCATCCAGAGCACTGCCGATTTGACGATCGAATGGAAGTTCGAGCTGAACCGCATCGTCGTCATCGAGGTTGGCCATCGCGATCCCGATCAGGGTGAGGCCGCGGATCTCCACCATCGGCATCGCTTCCGAGATGAGTGCTCGGAGTGCGAGAAGAATGGACTGGGTGTGAGCTGTGGCCCGGGGAAAGCTATGTGACCGGGTCGCACGGGAGAAATCGTCGAAGCGCAGTCGAAGCACAACCGTCCGGCTCACTCGACCCGCGTTCCGCAGTCGACGGCTGACCCGCTCGACCAAGCCGATCAGGATCGCGTCCAGATCCTCAGGTGATCTCGCCCCACGGCCAAGTGCGCGCTGGGAACCGATCGAACGTCGTCGTCGTCCCACCTGGAGCGGTCGAGGATCCAGGTTGTGGGACAGGGCATGAAGATGTCGGCCCGACGCCCGGCCCAACATCGCCACCAACGCGGTCTCCGCTAGCTCAGCGACTTCACCGACTGACCTGATCCCCCGGTCGTGCAGCTTGGAGGCGGTGACCTTGCCCACTCCCCAGACCCGTTCCACCGGGAGCGGATGCAAGAAATCCAGCTCGCGATCCGGCGGCACGACCAGGAGCCCATTGGGTTTGGCCACGCCACTGGCAACCTTGGCCAAGAACTTGGTGCGGGCCACGCCAACCGTGATCGGCAGACCGACGTCCTCGAGCACCTGTCGGCGCAGTCGTCTTGCGATCTCGGTCGGGGACCCCGAGACCAGCTTCAGACCGCCCACATCGAGGAAGGCTTCATCGATGGAGATTCCTTCCACCAGCGGAGTGGTGTCCCTGAACACCTCGAACACCGCCTTGCTCGCCTCGGAGTAGGCCGAGATCCTCGGGTCGACGACAATTGCCGTGGGGCAGAGCCGGCGAGCCAATCCGCCGCCCATGGCGGTCCGGATTCCATAGGCCCTCGCCTCGTAACTCGCGGCGAGGACCACTCCCGACCCGACGATCACCGGGCGCGACCGCAGACGGGGGTCGTCACGTTGTTCCACCGACGCATAGAAAGCGTCGAGATCGGCGTGGAGAATCGACGCCTCGTCTCGCATCGAACATATGTTCGCTCAGGGTGAGCCCGATTGCAAGAGGTGGCCACCCCCGGACTAGTGAAGAGTCACCACTCCGGCGAGTACGACATCAGGGTGCGCATGTAGTTGGCACGCTCGAACTCCGACGGATCGGCGACCGCCGCCTGGCTGAATGAGCCCTTGGCCTGCTCCAGGGATTCATAGCCCCGTTCCTCGAGCCAGGTGCGAAGACCCTCCACGGTCTCACCCAGGCGTTGTGGGCCGTGGCGCAGCAGGGAGGAGGCCATCATCGTGACGTCGGCCCCGGCGAGGACCAGCTTTGCCACCTCCTCGGCGCCGTCGACACCGGTGGTCGCGGCCAGCGAACCCTCGATCCGACCATGGAGGATTGCGATCCATCGCAGCACGAGTCGGAGCTCGGCCGGTGTCGACAGCACCAGATTTGGAACGACTTCCATTCGGTCGAGGTCGATGTCCGGCTGATAGAACCGATTGAATATCACGAGACCGTCCGCCCCGACGCCCATCATTCGGGAGGCCATGTTCGCCATCGAGGAGAAGAACGGGCCGGTCTTCACCGCCAGCGGCACCTCAACAATCTTCCGGACCAATTCGATCAGTCTCAGGTACTGATTCTCCACCTCGTTTCCGGTGACCGAGGCGTTGGCGGCGATCAGGTAGATGT
>JALYNX010000054.1 GCA_030772935.1 Actinomycetota bacterium
CATGTCGAAGAGGCGGGGGTGCACTCGGGCGACTCCGACTGTGTGACCCCGCCGCCGACGATCTCCAACGAGGCTCACAAGGAGATCCTGAGCGCGACCCGGGAGTTGGCGGCGGCCCTCGAAGTGAGAGGCTTGATCAATCTCCAGTTTGCGGTCATAGGTGACGAGGTCTACCTGCTCGAGGCCAACCCTCGGGGCAGCAGAACCATCCCCTTCATCTCCAAGGCGACGGCAGTCCCATTGGCCCGCATTGCAGCCAGGGTGATGCTCGGATCGACGATCGAAGAATTGAGACAGGAAGGGATAGTTCCCCCAGCTTCCGCCCGGCCCGACTTCGTCGCGGTCAAGAACGCGGTGCTTCCCTGGGATCGGTTCCCCGAGGAAGACCCGGTCCTCGGGCCCGAGATGAAAGCCACCGGAGAGGTGATGGGAATCGGCCCCGACGTCGGAGTTGCCTTTGCAAAGGCCCTCCTCGGAGCCGGTCACGTTCTTCCCACTCGCGGCCGTGTGTTCCTCTCCTTTGCCGACAAGGACAAGCCCATGGGGCTGGCAGTAGCTCAAGCCTTCACCATGCTGGGATTCGAGCTTCTGGCCACCCACGGCACAGCCCGTTACCTGCGCCACCACGCCATCGAGGCCGACTCCGTCAACAAGGTCGGTGAAGGGCCGCGGGATATCGGTGAGCGCCTGGAGAACGGTGAGGTGCAATTGGTGATCAACACCCCGCGCGGGGGGAGGGCCCGTTCGGATGGAAGGACGATTCGAAGGGCCGCCCGCAGTCATGCCGTGCCCTGCGTCACCACCATCCAGGGCGGTCTCGCCGTTGCCAGAAGCCTGCGGGCAGGATCGGTTGCGATCAACAGGCCGAGGAGCCTCCAGGAATGGCATCAGACGGGTTGAACACCGCATTGGGGCCGGTCAATCTAAGGACACCGCTGGTTGCGGCCTCAGGCACCGTTGGCTCGGTCTGGGAGTGGGCAGAGGTGGCCGATGTCAACGCGTATGGAGCCGCAGTAGCCAAGTCGGTGGCACCGATCGCGTGGCCGGGACGGCCCGCACCCCGGCTCGCACCCACCGGTCCGGGGATGTTGAATGGCATCGGAATCCAGAATCCCGGCATCGAGAGCTGGGTGGAGGCCATGCGCCCGCGCCTGAGAGAGCTCGAGGTGCCGGTGTGGGGCTCGGCCGTCGGTGCCAGCCCCGAAGAGTTCGGATTGGTGGCAAAAGGCCTGGTCACAGCGGGTATCGAGGTGGTCGAGGTCAACCTCTCCTGCCCCAATCTCGAAGATGGGCGGATGTTCGCCCTCGATCCGGACCGCTCCCGTGAGGTCGTGGAGGCGGTGGTCGCCTCCGGCGACGTGATTGTCGGAGCCAAGTTGTCACCCAATGCCGAGCAGATCGTCGCAGTCGCCGAAGCCTGTCTCGCCGGCGGCGCCGCCTTCTTGACCCTCACCAACACTGCGCTCGGGTTTGGGATAAACGTCGAAGATCGGCGTCCACTCCTCTCCGGCGGGGTGGGGGGCTACAGCGGGCCGGGTTTGAAGCCGCTCGCACTGCGCTGTGTCTACGAAGTCGCGACTGCCATTCCCGGCGCCCCGATCCTCGGGTGTGGCGGGGTGACCACCGGGCGAGATGTCATCGAATACCTCCTCGCTGGAGCCTCGGCGGTTGGTCTGGGAACGGTTCATTTCGCAGAGCCCCGTGCTGGAGCTCGCATCCTGGGCGAACTGAGGAGGGAGATGCGAAGGTTGGGGGTCCGGGATGTGGCGGACCTGATCGGGGCGGTGAAACCTTGGTGAACCCGATCATTGTCGCCCTCGATGTCGCTGATGCCGATCGAGCGGTCTCCCTTGCGGCCGAGCTCACTCCATACGTCGGTGGCTTCAAGGTTGGTCTCGAATTGCTAATGAGCGCGGGCCCGGACGTGATCCGAAGAGTGGGTGCGCTCGGCGCCCCGGTGTTTGCCGACGCCAAGCTCCACGACATACCAAACACTGTGGGCGGCGCCGCCAGACAGCTGGCCAAGGCCGGCGCCCGCTGGGTCACGGTTCATGGGAGTGGAGGCCGGGACATGATCGAAGCGGCTGTAGGCGGTCTCGGGGAGGGATCCGGAGTGTTGGTAGTGACCGTTCTCACTTCGTTGAATGGGGCGCAGCTCCGGGAAACAGGAGTTGAACGCAGTCTCGACCGCCAGGTGGTGTCCATCACCGAGCTCGCAGCCCAGGCGGGTGCTGAAGGCGTCGTCTGTTCGATTCTCGAGGCCGCCGCTGCGAAGCAGACGGCTCCGTCGCTCAAGGTAGTCACGCCGGGGATTCGCAGCTCGGGTTCGGTGGCCGACGATCAAAGGCGGATTGGGACCTTGGCCGAGGCGCTCGACGCCGGTGCCGACATGGTGGTGGTGGGGAGGGCGATCACAGCTGCCCAGGATGTGGTCGGGGCGGCACGAGCTCTTGCTATGGAAGCCGGACAAGCGGTTTAGACGACTTGTCCGCCATCTCCGGGGCTATGGTCCGCAGTCCCCGATAGGAGAGGGAATGCAGCCACCTCAGTTGACTGACGAACAGCGAAAAGCGGCGCTGGCCAAGGCAGCAGAAGCGAGACGCGTTCGCGCTGAAATGAAGGAGCTCTTGAAAACAGGCTCCCTCCGGCTCTCCGAGCTGGTCAAGCGCGCCGAGACCGACGACATCCTCGCCGGCCTCAAGGTGGAGCGCGTTATCGCCTCAATGCCGGGCACCGGGAAGATCAAGGCCAAGCGAATGATGGAGACGCTGGGCATAGCGGACAACCGGCGTCTTCGGGGCCTTGGCGACAAGCAGAAAGAGGCCCTCCTAGCCGAGTTCTCATGACGTGAGCGGGCGGCTTCTGGTGGTGTCCGGGCCCTCAGGCTCCGGCAAGTCGAGCATCGTCAACGAGTTGCTCGAACGGCTCGATCTCGACTTCTCGGTTTCGGTGACCACCCGTCTTCCCCGGCCCGGTGAGCGACACGGCGTCCACTACAGATTCATCAGCCGCAAGGATTTCGACGCGATGATCGAAGCCGGGGAGTTGCTCGAGTGGGCGCAGTACAACAACCGGTTCTACGGCACGCCCGCGGCTCCGGTAGCCGCAGCGAACTCAGTCGGACGTGATGTCCTCCTCGAGATCGAGATCCAGGGAGCGCGCCAGGTGCGAGAGAAGCGGAGCGACGCCCTCATGTTCTTTATATCTCCCCCTTCACTCGAGGAGTTGGAAACGAGGCTGTTGCGAAGGGGAGACACTTCGGCCGCCGACATCGAGGACCGACTTGCAGTAGCCGAGACCGAGATCGCCGAGGCCCCCGACTTGTTCGACCACATAATCGTCAACGACCGACTCGATCGGGCTGTCTCTGAGATCGAGGCGCTGATTACAAGGTCCTCATCGGGTAACCTGTAGTCACACCCCTCCTCGAAGGACTCATGAAACTCGAAGAAGTCATCGATCAGATCGGCAACCGATTCGCCACCGTGGTCGTCTCGGCGCGCCGGGCCCGCCAGATCAACAGTTACTTTCACCAGCTCGGTGTCGGTTACGGAGAGTTCGTGCCGCCCCAGGTGCACTCCCTTTCCCGCAAGCCCCTGACCATCGCCATGGAAGAGATCGCAGAGGGCAAGGTCTCAGTCGACACCGTCGAGGAGTAGAGGGCTTCGATGCTCCACGGACGGCGGGTCGTCCTCTGTGTCACAGGGGGAGTCGCCGCCTACAAGTCCGCATACCTGGCGCGTCGGCTCGTCGAATCGGGGGCCGAGGTGCGGGTGGTGATGTCCGAATCGGCTGCCGAGTTCATCGGGCCGCAGACATTTGCCGCCATCACCGGCTTCCATCCGGTGTCCTCGTTGTTCGAGGGCGATTTGGTCTCACCGCACACCGAGCTCGGTCGCTGGGCAGACCTCGTGATTGTCGCTCCGGCAACGGCCGCCACCCTGGGCCGCCTGGCCGCCGGGATCTCCTCGGATGCGGTCGGCGCCACGGTTCTCGCCACCACCTCTCCGGTCCTACTGGCTCCCGCGATGCACACGGAGATGTGGGAGCACCCTGCAACCGTTCGCAACCTCGAGATCCTGCGTGGCGATGGCTATCACATGGTTGGCCCCGAGATCGGGCCGCTGGCCGGAGGTGACGTCGGAGTGGGCAGGGTCGCGGAGCCCGACGAGATCGTCGAAGTCGCCAGCAGCATCCTTGCTGGCGAGGGCATAGGCCGGGTGGTCCTGGTCACTGCGGGGGGCACCAGGGAACCGATTGATCCGGTGCGGTTCATCAGCAACCGCTCCTCAGGGAAGATGGGCCATGCCATCGCCGACGAGGCATCGCGGCGTGGATACGACGTGACTTTGGTTACGACCTCTGGGCTACCGGTTGACCCCTCGGTGAAGGTTGTCAGGGTGGAGACTGCCGAGGAGATGTTGGAGGCGGTCGGAGGGATCGATGCCGAGATCGCGGTGATGACGGCAGCAGTGGCCGATTTCAAGCCTCGTTCCAGCGAGACGTCGAAGATTGCGCGCTCCGACGGCCTCGACTCAATCGAATTGACGGCTACGCCGGACATTCTCGCCTCGGTTGTGGCCCGCGACCATCGGCCGTTCACCGTCGGCTTCGCTGCCGAGACCGGGGGCGTGGAGCGAGCGATCGAGAAGGCAAAGCGCAAGTCGGTCGACTTGTTGGTCTACAACGACGTTTCTGAGCCGGGCTCTGGATTCGGCACCGACACCAATCGAGTCGTGATCATCGGCAAGGACGGGAGCACCGTCGATTGGCCGCTCCAATCGAAGCGTCAGGTTGCCGAGCAGCTCTGGGATCGGATTGGTGAAGAGCTGGCAGGGAGCGAGTAATCTCGCTCCTCCATGAGGCGTTGGTATTTCACATCTGAATCGGTGACCGAGGGGCACCCTGACAAGGTGGCTGACGCCATCTCGGACAGCGTCCTCGATGCCGCCCTTTTCGCCAGCCCGGGCGCCCGGGTGGCTTGCGAAACGTTTGTGACCACCCGTCTCGCCGTGGTGGGTGGGGAGATAACCGCGGGAGGCTCCATCGACGTGGAGGGGATAGTCAGAGAGACCGTCGCCCGTATCGGTTATGACGGTTTCGACCCTGACTTCTCCGCGGACAGCCTCGAGATCCAAAACCGGGTTCACGAGCAGAGCGCAGACATCGCCGCCGGTGTCGACCGCGACCTCGGTGCTGGGGATCAGGGCCTGATGTTCGGCTTCGCCGTAGATGAGACCGAGGAGCTGATGCCCCTGCCCATCCAGCTCGCCCATCGAATGGCCGAGCGGCTGTCCGAGGTGAGAAGGACCGGCAAGCTCGACTACCTGCGCCCCGATGGCAAGACCCAGGTGATGGTCCGCTACGAGGGGACCCGACCGGTGGCCGTGGAGAAGGTCTTGATCTCCGCCCATCACGCCCCGGACAAAGAACAGGACCAGATGGCCGAGGAGGTGTTCAACACGGTTGTCGCCGCGGTCGTGCCCGAGGAAATGCTCACCTCCGACTTGGAGTTCATCTTCAACCCGTCCGGCCGATTCGTGATCGGCGGTCCGGTTGCCGACACCGGGCTCACCGGGCGCAAGATCATCGTCGACACCTACGGAGGGTATGCCCGGCATGGTGGCGGGGCCTTCTCCGGAAAGGACGCCACCAAGGTCGATCGATCGGCTGCCTACGCCGCCCGTTGGGCCGCGAAGAATCTGGTGGCAGCGGGTTTGGCCGACAAACTCGAGATCCAACTCTCCTATGCAATCGGTCGCGCCGAGCCGTTCTCGATCCATGTCGAGACATTTGGCACCGAAAAGGTCTCACCGGAGACGATCGACAAGGTCGTCGACGAGGTGTTCGATTTCCGCCCGGCTTCGGTGATCGCACAACTCGACCTGACCAAGCCGGTGTTCGCCCCCACCGCGGCCTACGGTCATTTCGGCAGATCTGGCTTCTCCTGGGAGCGACTGGACCGGGTGGAGGCAATCAGAGCGGCGGCCGGTCTCTGAGTCGACCGGCGGCTCGGGTCGTCCCCAGCATCCCCACCTTCGCCGTAGACAAGGGCTTTTGGTATTCGATCCCTGCTCATCTCCAGGGTTTGGTGGAGATCGGATCGATGGTGCGGGTTCCACTGGGGGGCCGGAAGGCTCGTGGTTACGTTGTCGAGCTAGCAGCCGACCGCGGCGGAAGTCTCAAGGATCTTGGCGCCGTCTCTGGCGGGGCTCCTGTATTCGACGCCAACCTCCTCAAGGCCCTGCAATGGGCGGCGGTCCACTACGTGGCGCCTGTCTCGATCCTGCTCGACCGTTCGACGCCGCCCAACCTCCCCAAGAAGAAGGCAGCGGAGCTCGATGGAACCGTGGCGGAGAAGCCGATCGCTCATCCTCTGACCTCGGTGGCGCTTGCGGTCGCCCAGGGAAAGCGGCGACCGGTGGCGGCAATCGTCGCAGGTAGCAAATCCACCGATTGGCTTTGGACCCTGGCTCCTGTGCTGAACGCCGGGAAATCAGTCATGGTCATCGCAGCCACGACCACCGAGGTCGAGACCCTTGCTGTACCGGCCGAAGCCGCGTTCGGGGATCGCGTCGTCGCAGTCGCCGGTGAAGCTCCGAGTGAGGTGACAAGATCCTGGGAGGAGGCCCAGGGTCCCGGCCGTCTCGTTATAGGAACCCCAAGGGTCGCTACCTGGCTGGTGGCCGGGCTGGCCCTGGCGGTGGTGATCGAGGAGGGTCGTAGGGCCATGAAGGATCGGCAGACGCCGACGATCCACGTGCGGGACATCATGACCACCCGCTCCCGGGTGGAGGGTTTCGCCGTTGTCTTCATCGGCCCCACGCCGTCGCTCGAAGTCCTGGCGGCGGGGAGCGAGGTGAGTCGAGCCACCCCCCGGGCTTGGCCCCTGGTGGAAGTGGTGGACCGCACCCAGGACCCACCCGGTGCGGGCTTCCTCTCCGAGCGCACCATTTCGGCCCTGCGTGCCGTCGTCAGGGCGGGGCGCCGTTCATTCGTCTTCACCCACGTCAGGGCTGCCGAGGCCTCGATGCGGTGTACCAAATGCCGGCGGGTGCGACGATGCGTGGAATGTGGCTCTCGACTCGGGCGCACCGAGACTTGCGGGAGATGCGGCGCTCCCGCGGCGACATGCGCCCACTGTGGATCGACGAGCTTCGAAGAGATGGGCTCGGTTCCCGATCGACTGGTGTCCGAGATCAACCGTCGGCTTGGGCCGGGGGTAGCCGGGGTCCACCCGACCGAGGTTTCGGTGTCGGTCGGGACTGAACGTGACCTTGCCGGTCTGAACGGGATGGGGCTAGTGGTGGCTGCGGACGCCGACTCTTTGATGTTGGGTCACAACTACCGCGCCGGTGAGGAGGCGCTGCGCATTCTGGCCCGTCTCGCCAACACCCTGGAGATCGGCGCAGGGCGTCGGATGATCGTGCAGACGTCACTACCGGATTCGGATCTGGTGACCGCCCTGCGCAGAGGGGATCCGATCCCCTATCTAGAGGCCAAGCTCCTGGAGCGGGCGCATCTCGGACTACCCCCGGCTTCGGAGATAATCGCGGTCGAGTTGAGGGGGGAAGGCTCGACGATCGAGGCCGACACCGAGATTCGTTCCCTGGGAGCGGGGACGGTGCTTGGTCCGGCGGTGATGCCCGAACGCAACCGCTGGCTCCTCCAGGGTGCCCTGGGCCAGGTGCGGCTGGGGTTGCGTCCTCTGGTGCAGGGCTGGCGAGAACGGGGCTGGGCCGTCCGTATCGACTCTGATCCGATCGATCTCTGAGTATTGACCTCAGACTCGGGCCCCAGGCATGTCACAATGGGATTCGGAGACCGCAAATCAAACGCGGGAGGCACCCATGGCCAGCAAAGACAAAGGCGTCAAGAGCACGAAGAAAGTCGCCTCCAAGGACCTGAAGCAGAAGCGTCAGGCGAAGAGGGAAAAGAAGACCGCCGCCGACAGCAAGACCCACAAGATCAACTGACTGCTTCACCCGCCGGAGTCGGGGCCTGAGCCAACAGGTTGAGGGCCGCAGGCAGAGCGAGTCGATGGGCTGCCAGCAATCGGGCATCGGCGAGAAGAGTTGCTGTCGGCCCGTCGGCGACGATCCTTCCCGAATCGATGATGACGGAGCGAGGACAGACCTCGAGGGCGTAGAGCAGATCGTGGGTCACGATGAGTTGGGTTACGTCGAGGCTGAGCAAGGCACGGGTCAGGTCCTGACGGCTGGCGGGGTCGAGATTCGAGGTCGGCTCATCGAGCACCAGGATCTCGGGATGCATCGCCATCACCCCGGCCATTGAAACCCTCCTCTTCTGTCCAAAGGAGAGGTGGTTCGGCGCCCTGTGGGCCAGATCAGCCACCTCGAGCGCGGCGAGGGCGGCGCCGACTCGCTGATCCAGCTCCGCCCCGGAGAGCCTGAGGTTTCGGGGCCCGAACTCGACGTCTTCGCGCACTGTGGGCATGAACAATTGATCGTCGGGATCCTGGAACACCAGTCCAACCCGGCGCCGGATCTCGAGGAGGTTCGGGGCGGTGACAGGGAGGCCGGACACCGTCACCGTTCCCCGCTGAGCTTGATGAATCCCGTTCATATGAAGAATGAGAGTTGTCTTGCCAGCCCCGTTCGGCCCGAGGAGAGCGACCCGCTCTCCGCGGTGGATGTGGAGATCGATGTCCTTCAAGGCCTCGGTGCCATCGGGATACGCGAAGTCGAGTCCCAGGATCTCGATGACCGGCATGCTCATGTGGTGATCCGGGCCATGATGGCAACCGTCCAGCAGCCTCCAGCAACGAGGAAGGTGATCGCCCAATCCCAGGGTGTGGCTATAACCCGCGACGACGCCGGCATCTCGCCCGCATACCCCCTTGATTCCATGGACAGGTAGACACGTTCCCCACGCTCATAGGTGCGGATGAACATGGTTCCGATGGCGCGCCCATAGGGACCCCAATGTCTGACTGTCGACCCCTGGTGGCCTCGAGCAGCAAGGGCCAGCCGCATCCTCGTCAGGTCGCCGATGATCACGTCGAGGTAGCGAACCATGAACCCCAGGATGGATGTCACCAGCCCGGGAACCCGCAGTGCGCTCAACCCGCGCAGGAGATCGGCCACCTCGGTGGTGGCGCCGAGGACGATCGCGGTGAGCAAGCCGAGCAAGGACTTGGCCAGGAGGTTCCACATGTCCCAGAGCCCGGCCTGGCTCAAGGAGAGACCGATGACATCGACACGAGGCCCCGATCCCACGATCGGGAAGAGGAGGGCGAGGAGCACGAAAGGGCCTGCCACCAGCATGCGGGAGAGCAGGAAGCGAATCGGGATCCGGGAGAGGGCGGCCAGGGCGCCAAGCACCAGGGCATAGATGGCGAACGCCCAGAACGCCTGGCGGGGGGTGCTGACCACGGCGAACAAGAACAGCAGCGCGCCGACGATCTTGACCTGAGGGGCGAGACGATGCAGAGGCGACCCGGCGTGCACATATAGGGCGTGCCCATGCGCTCCGCTCATTGTTCGCCCGTGGACTCCCTGGGCTTGACCAGTGAGAACACCAGATACCCCAGGCCGAGTGTTGCCAGGACACCGAGGAGGCCGGACAACATCAGGTTGCCGCGGCTGTCTCCGCCATAGTCGGCCAGGGGGGTGTCGGCGAGGGCATGTTCCTGCGCTGCGTCGAGAAAGCCATGCTCATGGGCCACGTACTCGAGCCCGTCGGGTTGGCTCGATGCGAACTGGGAGAACACGACGGCCACGAGAAGTGACACCAGCAGCCCGACTGCGAATATGCCCAGACCTCGCCTCATGGCACCAGCTCTTCGCTCCGCGCTCCAGTGAGACTCTGCGATCCGTAGACCAGATCCGGTCGGGCTCTCATCACCGC
>JALYNX010000055.1 GCA_030772935.1 Actinomycetota bacterium
CGTCAGCTGCCAATCGTTGAGCACCATCACCACCAGGATGAAGGCCACCGAGACCAGGTTGGAGATGATGGTCATCAGGGTCCCGGTGATCGCCGACTGCGACCCCTCGACGTCACTGTTGAGCCGGTTCATCAGCTCGCCGGTCTTGGTGGCGGTGAAGAATCGGAGCGACATCCGCTGCAGGTGTGCGAACAGCTCCCGACGCAGGTCGAAGATGATCCCTTCCCCTACTCGCGACGACCACCACCGCTGGGCCACGCCGACCAGGGCACTGATCAGCGGGACCAGGATCATCCCCAAACCGAGCGTGGTGAGCTGGCTCACGTCCTTGTTGGGAATCGCATCGTCCACGAGTTGTCGGATCAGCAACGGTGGGACAACACCGAGGCCGGAAATGATGAAGATGGTGGCCAGGATCCCGATCAGACCGCGGAGATAGGGCCTTCCGTAGCTCCAGACACGACGGAGCAGGGCACGATCGATGTCGGGACGATCGTGCTCCTCGTCATACCGCATGTATGTCCACCAGCCACTGGAATGGAAGATGGCGCCCTCCTGGATAGGAGTTTCGAGGTTATCCCGAAAGTGGCCTTAGATCGGCGAGGGCAACGGAGGCGACCGCCATCTGTTGCAGCGTCGCCATCGGGACAAACGTGCGGCCGAAAAGCTCGTACCGATAGATCCCTTCGAACCACACGAGTGTCGTGCCGTTGTCCGCGGTGAGAGACCAGAACGGCCTGCCTTCGATCGAGAAGCTCTCACACACCAGAGTCGTGCGATCGGCAAACCGGGCGCAGGAAACATCAGCATCGGGTTGCTCGAGGGCGGCCGAGGCCTCGGGGTCTGAGGACACCTCGATCACCGCCATCTGCGCAACGGAGCGGGAACGCGTGTACGGCTCCGAAGACCAGATACCGAAGGTGGCGACGGGATCGTGTGACAGCTCACCGTCATTGTCGAAGACGACCTGTGAGGTCACGTATTCCGCGAGGAACGGCGCGGTGGCCGGGAATCTGAGCTCGGGCAGCAGGGAGATGATCTCAGCACGGCTCGCCTGGATGAAGAGATCGCCCGCCCGGCGATCGAAGATCGCATCCTCGACGGCAACCGGATCTTCGAGCGGGGCCGGGTTGACGATGTTGTCGTTGAACCATTTCAGGATGTCCGAACCGACGACCGAGGGCACCGTGATCGGCACGGTGGTGGTAGTGATGATCGTCGGCTCAGAGATCCACTCCGAGCTGCGGCGACCCAAGGCAGCAAAGGGGGCTTCCCCACACGCGAACAGCATCGTGGCCGCTGCGAGCAACGCAGTAACACGAGACGCCTTTCGCACGCATCCTCCTTTTCGATTGCCCCCTCACCCGCCGAATCAACGGGTGAACCGGCCTTCGACGTTCCCGAATACGGCGCGGTTACTCAAACGGTAACAGTCGACTCCTTATCCTCCTGGGTGTGCAGGAACTGACACTGGTCGAGGACTCGTACCCGGATCATCCGGCGATGGATGTGGCGGTCAGCCATGCGACCCTGTCTGCCGTGGCTCGTGGCGAAATTGGCGGCGTGTTCCGTCTTCACGTCCCGGGGCGGGTCGTCGCCTTCGGCCGCGCCGATCGGGTCCAGTCGGGCTACCACCTGGCCGTGAGGGCGGCCCAGGCCCACGATTTTGCCGCGGTCGAACGTCTCGCCGGCGGGCGGGCCGCGGTGTTCCACGGCTCCACGCTTGCATTCTCGATAGCACTGCCCGACGAGGAGCCTCGCATCGGAATTCGCCAGCGCTTCGAGATGATCTCAGGCGTCATGGTGAAGGCGTTCCAGACTCTCGGCATCGATGCCCGAGTTGGCGAGGTGCCGGGCGAATACTGCCCCGGGTCGTGGTCGGTGAACGTGGGCGGCCGGGTGAAGGTGATGGGTGTCGGGCAACGTCTGGTTCGGGGCGCCGCCCATGTCGGTGGCGTCGTAGTGGTCGACGACGGAGAGAGCATCCGCGATGTCCTGATCCCGGTCTACCGGGCGCTCCACCTCGACTGGGACCCGAGGACCTCGGGAGCGCTAGCCGATCGATCCCCGGGGCTCGACAACGCCAAGGTGATCAAGGCGATCGTGAGGGCCATGTCACGGGCGTACAACCTCGAGCCCGGGCAACTGCCGCAGCCTGTGGTCGATGATGCTCGCCGACTCATCCCCGAACACCTGCCCCAGGTCGCATGATGCGAGTCGTCGTCCTCAACGGCCCAAATCTGAACCTCCTGGGTAGCCGTGAGCCTGAGGTCTACGGATCGACCACCCTCGAGGACTTGGAGCGCCAGATCTCAGAGTGGGCAGGTTCTCTCGGAGTGGAAGCCTCCTTCCTCCAGTCGAACCACGAAGGCGAACTGGTCGACGCCATCCATCAGGCGGCCGGCGCAGACGGGATCATCATCAACGCAGGTGCCCTCACCCACACCTCGCGAGCACTTGGCGATGCCCTGCACTCCGTTGCCATCCCCGCGGTCGAGGTGCACATCTCGAATGTCATGGAAAGGGAGTCCTGGCGAGCGGTCTCACTCGTAGCGCCGGCGTGTGTGCGCACTATCTACGGCCGGGGCATCGGTGGGTATCGGGATGCCATCCGACATCTGGTGAATCGAGCGGCGGTGAGCTTCGAAACGCTTCGCTACGGGCCCCATCCAGACAATGTCGGCGATCTTCGCTCCGCATCATCGGAGACCCGAGGATTGGTGGTCTTGGTTCACGGCGGGTTCTGGCGTCAGCAGTACGAGAGGGACTCCATGGAAACGCTGGCTGTCGACCTGAGCAAACGGGGTTGGGCAACGTGGAACATCGAGTATCGCCGTCTGGGCGGCGGTGGGGGCTGGCCAGGTTCGGGACAGGACGTGAGGCTCGCGCTCGACTACATCCGCAAAGCGCCGGAGGTGGATACGACTGCTCCGGCGGTGATCGGGCATTCGGCAGGCGGTCATCTCGCGCTCTGGGCCGCCAACCGGCCACCGACCGACACGGTGGGGCTCACGGTGGGTCTGGCCGCGATCACCGACCTCCCTGCTCTGGCTGCGTCGGGCGGCCCGGGCAGCAGTGAGGCGAAACGACTCCTCGCCTCGGGAGCGCCGGCGACTCTCGAGGCCCCGCCATCGACGCTTCTGATCCACGGCCAGGATGACGAGTTGGTGCCCGTTTCGCAGAGCACCCGTCTCGCCGACACGGCACGTCTCGAGGTCTTTCCCTCTCTGAGTCATTTCGATCTATTGGACCCGACGCGAGAACACTGGTCGACGGTTTTCGCGACCTTGGAAAATGCCGAAAACTGACGAAATCCGAGTTGTCTCACTTATCCACAACTGGGTAGGGTTGCCTTCCCTTGGGCAGCGGTCCGAGCCGCTGGCGGAGTCACTTCATATGCGTTTGAGACGCCTGTCTTTCGTGGCCGGGTGGGCGGCGGTGGCCCTCTTGGCGATGGCTGGCTTTGCCGCGTTCGACACTCCAGATCCAACCGTCGACGAACTCGAGACTGAGGCTGCTGCAGCCAGTCTGGGTCACACCACCGGCGCCTACGCAGGACTCACCTTCTCACTCCTCGCCGGAGAGGCCACCGAGCAATCGTCCACGAATGCCTCGTCGGAGGCCGAAGACACCGAGCAGGCTTTGGACCCTGATCCCGCGACGGCAGAAGAGCCGTCGACGGGCTCCATGGTCTCTGCGACATCTGGGTGGTTGTCCCAGGTTCAGGTCAGAGCCCTGGTTTCGCTCTATTTCGCCGCCGAGGATGTCAACGAGGCGGTACGAGTGGCGTGGTGTGAGTCGAGATTCGACCCCAACTCGACGAATCTGCGGACTGGGGCGGTCGGTCTCTTCCAGCACTTGCCCCAGTACTGGGAGGAACGAGCCGATGAGGCGGGATTCCCCGGAGCGGAACCCACCGATCCTCTCGCATCAACTGCGGCCGCGGCGTGGGCTGTTTACGACGGCGGCGGCTGGGACACATTCGCCTGTAGGGGCTGAACAACCCGGGATTGTGACGTTCGGCCCTACAAGGGCTTCCTATTCGGGACTTACGGTCGTGGTACTTGCATAAGCCAGCCTTTCAAAGGAGGCAATCATGAAGGCCATCGTCTACCACGGTCCTACCAAGAAATCCTGGGAGGAAGTGACAAAACCGGTCATCATCGATGACACCGACGCCATCGTCCGAGTCGACGCGGTAACCATCTGTGGAACCGACCTCCACATTCTCAAAGGCGACGTCCCCGCCGTGACTGACGGCCGAATCCTCGGCCACGAGGCGGTGGGCACCGTCGAAGCGGTGGGTACCGGAGTCAAGACAGTGAAAGCAGGAGACCGCGTCTTGGTTTCATGTATCACCGCCTGCGGATCCTGCAGCTACTGCCGTGAAGGGCACTATGGGCAGTGCCTCGGAGGCGGAGGATGGATCCTCGGCCACAAGATCGACGGCACCCAAGCCGAGTACGTGCGGGTCCCATTTGCCGACACCTCGACCTACCCAGTTCCGGCCGGCGTCAGCGATGAGCACATCCTGATGATGGCCGACATCCTTCCCACGGGATACGAGGTCGGTGTGCTGAACGGCAAGGTCGAACCCGGCGATGTGGTCGCGGTAGTCGGTGCAGGGCCGATTGGGCTGGCCGCCATCCTTGGAGCCAAGCTGTACAGCCCGAGCCACGTCATTGCCATCGATCTCGCTGACAGCCGGCTTGAGGCCGCCAAGCAGTTCGGAGCAGACTTGACGATCAACAACGGACGCGAGGATGCGGTCAAGATCATCAAGGAGATGACCGACGGCTTGGGCGCCGACGTAGCGATGGAAGCTGTGGGAGTTCCCGCCACGTTCGAGTTGGCTGCCGCCTTGGTCCGCCCTGGAGGCAGGGTCGCCAACATCGGAGTTCACGGGGAGGCGGTCACGCTGCATCTCGAAGAGCTCTGGATCAAGAACGTGACCATCACGACCGGGCTGGTGGACACCTATTCCACGCCGACCCTGATCCGTCTGATTCAGAGCGGGTTGATCAACCCGGCTCCGCTAGTCACCCACACCTTCAAGATGGAGCAGTTCGAAGAGGCCTACGACGTCTTCGGGCGGGCCAGTGAGACCGGTGCTCTCAAGGTCGTGCTGACCAGATAGGTATCCAGCGCAGACGCGAAAACGCGATACTGAGGCCGGTGAGTGATCGAAACGTCCTGGGCGGCGACCTGGAGCCCTGTGGCATCGATCCACTCACCGGCTTTTATCGTGACGGGGCCTGCACCACCGGTCCGGAGGACTTCGGCAGTCACACCATTTGTGCCGTGGTGACCTCGCAGTTCCTCGATCATCAACACAACATCGGCAATGACCTCAGCACGCCGATGCCCGTGTACCACTTCCCTGGCCTGGTGCCCGGCGATCGATGGTGTGTGACAGCGGTGAATTGGCTGCGGGCTCATCACGACGGGGTTGCGGCGCCAGTGGTGCTGGCTTCGACCCATGAACGCGCTCTCGACCTAATCCCTTTGGAGGTCCTGAGACAGCATTCGGTGGATGTCCCCGCCGATCCCGGGATCCTCGGGGGTTGAGCGGGGTAGTAGTCCTCGGGGTGGTGGGAAGTGTCCACCCCTAGCTAGGTCGTTTCAACGTGACCCGGGACTGGCCAATTCGAATGAGCTCGAGGCCCTCCCGATGAACTGCCACGTGATGATGGAACCAGCACAGGGTCACCAGGCTGTCGGCATCGGTGGCGCCACCGTGCAGCCAGGGTTTGCAGCGGTGGACTTCGAGACGATATCGGGATGAGCAGCCCTCGGCAGTACAACCCACCCATCGGCATCGTGCGACTGTCTGGCTCTCTTCTCCCGGATCGCGGCCATTTCCACGACCCGCCAGCCGGCGATCTCCTGCTCGCTTTGAGCGATGATCCGATCCAACTGATCCTCGGTCAGACTCCCCCAGTCCATGATCCGAAACGTACCGATTGGGTGTGACAGATTTGATGGCCATCGCCACTACCTCGAGGGGATCGGGCAAGCATCGCCTTCCGCGGGCCTTCACTCCGACAAAGCCGACTCGATTCGCGGCAATTGACCCTCCAACCAGGCCATCTTTCTTAGATATCGAGTCTCGCCACCTAGCTCGTCCCACATTCGGGCAAAGGCTGGTTCTCCTCGCTCGATCCGCCCCAAGACGAAATCGAGGGCTACCGCTTCGATCTCCATGAGAACCGATCCGAACGACCGACGATCCGCCTCATCGAGCTCATAGGCGTCAGCGAGGATCCGCACTCTGGCCAACACGTCCAGGTCGCCACGTCCGGTGGCGTCGGCCGAAATCGGATCCAACAGCGGCACCCAGTATCTGGCGGTCATCACCAGGTCCCACAACGGTCTCCCGGGGGCGGCGAAATCGAAGTCCAGAAGTCCCACCGTTCTTCCGCCTTGGAACACGACATTCTCAATGCAAACGTCGTTGTGACAGATCAAGGTGCCACTTGATGGATCGGCGAGCTCCACCGACCACTCGGCATCGGCGGCGGGGGCAAACCCCTCTACCGCCTCGTGGTATGACCTGAGGAACCGACCCACTTCGATCAATGTCGCCTCAGATCTGATCCACGGCTCCGAATACGGCGGCACCGACACTTCGCCGGGGATGTAGCGGAGAGCCTCCTGCCCATCCTGTCCAGGATCCAGAGGCTCTGGTGCCGGGAACCCCTTGGACACCACATGATTCAACAGGCGATGGATTGTGGAGACATTGGAGGGCGCAGGGCGAGACACGATATCTCCGTCCCTGATCACCATCCCGGCGTTGGCGACACCCCCTTCGAGCTGTTCGGGCACCTGGTCAGTATCTCAGACGCCGCCAGTGCTCATCACCGAAAGTCCCTCGACTGCACGGTCTGCACCCCGATCGGCTCGAAGGAGCGGGCCACGATGTTGGTCACTCCGTCGTGGAACTCGAGACGGCCTTCGATGACCAGCGCCGGGCTCTTGCGAACCACGTCCCGGTGCCTCGCCCAGACATCGGGCAACACCACGATGTTCAACAGCCCGGTCTCGTCCTCCAGATTGAGGAAGTAGACACCCTTGGCGGTGCCCGGCCGCTGACGGTGGGTGACGACCCCGGCCACCCTGACCCGGGCCCGATGTCGCTCCACCTCCAGGGCCTGGGCCGCGGTCAGACATCCCACCATCTGATCCCGGACAAAGCTCATCGGATGCCGACCCGAGACACCCGTCGCCCAGAGATCGGCCCGATGAGATTCCTCGGCGCTCATCCCCGGCAACTCCGGTGCCTCCACCCCCGGCGACAACGCCAGCCGCTCGGGGTCGATCTCGGCCAGGGCGCCAGCGGCCCACATCCCCTCCCGGCGCCCGAGCCCGATCGGCTCCATCGCCCCCGACACCGCCAGGCCCTCCAGTGCATTCACCCCCAAACCGGTGCGAAACGCCAGATCCTCGGCCGATTCGAACGGCCCGCCCAGGATCCGGGCAGCCTCGACCCGGGTCACCTCCCGCTCCCCCAGGTTGCGCACATAACGCAGGCCCATCCGCACCCCCACCGGGGGCCGGATCGGATCGTCGACCGTTCCCCGCCCTCGACGCCATCGCTCTCCCAGATAGGTCACCACGTCGTCGCGATCGGCCTCTACCGGCTCGATGGTGCAGTCGTGCCATGACACGTTCACATCCGGCCCCAGGACCACCACCCCATGTCGTTGTGAGTCCTGGACCAGGGAATTCGGGCTGTAGAACCCCATTGGTTGGGCATTGAGCAAACCGGCCAGGTACTCGGCCGGGTAGTGAAAGCGGAGCCAGGCCGACATGTAGACGATGTAGGCAAAGCTCACCGAGTGGCTCTCGGGGAACCCGAAGGCGGCGAAACCCTGGAGCTTCTCCCAGATCTCGTCAGCGGCGGCATCGACTATCCCGTTGGCGGCCATCCCTGCGTAGAGATCGTCCTGGAGCTTTCCCATCGCCTTCTCCGAGCGTTTGTGGGTCATCGCCTGACGGAGACGGTCCGCCTGCCCGCCGTCGAACCCGGCGCAGATCCGAGCCAGTTCCATCAACTGCTCCTGGAAGATGGGAACCCCCAGTGTCTTGGACAGGATCGGCTCGGTCGAGGGATGGGGATAGCGCACCGGCTCTTCCCCGCTTCGTCGTCGCAGATAAGGATGGACCGACTGGCCCTGGATCGGTCCGGGGC
>JALYNX010000056.1 GCA_030772935.1 Actinomycetota bacterium
GGATCTGCGTCTGGCAGTGATCTCAGTCGACCCCACGAAACGGAGGTCGGGGGGCGCTTTGTTGGGGGATCGAATCCGGATGAACTCACTGCCTCATCCCCGTGCCTACATGCGCTCGCTGGCCACACGCCAGGCGAATCTCTCGCTTTCACCGCATGTCCGCCAGGCGCTGGACGTGATGAAGGCTGCCGGTTTCGACCTCGTGATCTTGGAGACCTCGGGAATCGGCCAGTCGGACACTGAAATCGTCGACTTCTCCGACTACTCGGTCTACGTGATGACACCGGAGTACGGGGCAGCAACCCAGTTGGAGAAGATCGACATGCTCGACTTTGCCGACATGGTGGCGATCAACAAGGCGGACAAGGAGGGTGCGCTCGACGCCCTGCGTGATGTCCGCAAGCAGTACAAGAGGAACCATCTCGAGTTCAGTGCCGAAGACTCCTCACTTCCCATCCATCTCACGGTTGCCTCTGATTTCAACGACCCGGGGACCAATCGGTTCTACAAAGCATTGGTGGCGGCGCTGGGCGAGCAGGGTCTGGGAATGGAGTCAAAGCTCGAACTGCCCACCAACGACACCGCCAAGCGACATGTGGTTCCCCCCGAGCGAACCCGATACCTGGCTGAAGTAGTAGCCACGATCCGCGAATACGACCTCTGGGCCGAGGGGCAGTCCGCGGCAGCCGAAACGCTGTACAGACTGGAGGGTGCAGCAGAGGCCGGTGCGGACGTGGCACAAATCACGGCGGCGGCGGGTGAGAACGTCGACCCGGAGAATCTCCGTGCTCTCGAACATTGGGAAGGGATGCTCGCCGAGTACAGCGGCGAGCATTTCATCTACCACGTGCGAGGCAACGAAATCAGGGTGCCGTTGCATCACGAGACGTTGAGCCACACCCGTGTGCCCCGGGTTGCCCTGCCCCGATATCGGTCCTGGGGTGATCGTCTGCAATGGCTGCTTCAGGAGAACGTGCCCGGTGAGTTTCCATACACCGCCGGCGTTTTCCCCTTCAAGCGGGCTGAGGAGGACCCGGCTCGCATGTTCGCCGGCGAGGGCCCGCCGGAGCAGACCAACAGGCGGTTCCACTATCTGGCAGCGGACACGACGGCGAAACGTCTGTCCACCGCCTTCGACTCGGTCACGCTGTATGGAGAGGACCCCCACGAGCGCCCAGATGTCTATGGCAAGGTGGGCAACTCCGGGGTGTCGATTGCGACCCTGGACGATGCCAAGAAGCTCTACTCCGGCTTCGACCTCTCCGACCCGGCCACTTCGGTGTCGATGACGATCAATGGCCCGGCACCGATGATCCTCGCCTTCTTCATGAACGCCGCGATCGACCAGGCGTGTGAGCGTCATGTCACGGAGCACGGCCTCTGGGACGAGGTCGAGGCCCGGATCGCAGATATCTACAGCGATCGTCCTCGCCCTGAGTATGCCGGTCCGTTGCCACCCGGAAACGACGGCTTAGGGCTTCGACTCCTCGGGGTCACCGGTGACCAGGTGCTGCCCGCCGACGTCTACGAGCAAATCAAGCAGGCGACGCTGCATCGGGTTCGAGGAACGGTCCAAGCCGACATCCTCAAGGAGGATCAAGCGCAGAACACCTGCATCTTCTCCACGGAGTTCGCGCTGCGGATGATGGGCGACATCCAGCAGTACTTCGTGGACAACGACGTGGACAGCTTCTACTCGGTTTCGATCAGTGGCTATCACATGGCTGAGGCCGGGGCCAACCCGATCACCCAACTCGCATTCACCCTGGCCAACGGGTTCACCTACATCGAGAACTACCTGGCTCGGGGGATGGACATCGACGACTTCGCCCCCAACCTCTCCTTCTTCTTCTCCAACGGGATCGACGCCGAGTACGCGGTCATCGGTCGGGTCGCCCGCCGCATCTGGGCCAAGGCGATCAAGCACAGGTATCGGGGGAACGAACGGTCCCAGAAGCTGAAGTACCACGTCCAGACCTCGGGCCGGTCGCTGCACGCCCAGGAGATCAGCTTCAACGACATCCGCACCACCCTCCAGGCCCTCTACGCCATTTACGACAACACCAACAGCCTCCACACCAACGCCTATGACGAGGCGATCACCACCCCCACCGAGGAGTCGGTGCGTCGGGCCCTTGCCATCCAGCTGATCATCAATCGGGAATCGGGCTTGGCCAAGAACGAGAACCCACTTCAGGGAAGTTTCATCATCGAGGAACTGACCGACCTGGTGGAGGAGGCGGTGCTGCTCGAGTTCGAGAGACTGAACAGCCGCGGGGGAGTCCTCGGCGCCATGGAGCGCCAGTATCAGAGGACCAAGATCCAAGAGGAGTCGCTCTACTACGAGCAACAGAAGGAGTCCGGCCTCTATCCGATCGTTGGGGTCAACACCTTCATCTCCAAGGCGGGGTCGCCATTCGTGGTCCCCCAGGAGCTGATTCGGTCCACCGTTGAGGACAAGAACCGACAGATCACCAATGTGCGCGCGGTTCAGGATCGAAACGCTGACGTAGCACCGTCAGCCCTGGCGGCATTGCAGAAGGTGGCGGTCTCCGACGGGAACATCTTCGCCCAACTGATGGAGACGGCCAAGGTCGTCTCACTAGGTCAAATGAGTCAGGCGCTCTACGACGTCGGTGGCCAGTACCGACGCAACATGTAGCACCGGGCAAGAAATCCGGTTCAGCCTGTCGATCGGGGGTTGACGCGTTCGTAGTGGGTATGAAGGGAGAGGCAAAGTGCCTCCCACGGAAGGAGATTGTCATGACTCAGTACCTGCTTTCGGTGTATGACGTCGCAGGAGCGGAACTGCCGCCTGCCGAGGAGATCGAGAAGATCTACGCCGATGTCGACGTCGTGAATGCCGAGTTGAAGGAAGCCGGCGCCTGGGTGTTCGCCGGTGGCCTCCATCCTGCCGAGACCGCCACCGTGGTCAGCGCAAAAGGCAACGAGACAATGATCACCGACGGGCCGTACGCGGAGACCAAGGAGCAGATCGGTGGCTTTTGGGTCATCGAGGCCCCGGATCTCGACGCAGCGCTGGAATGGGCCCGCAAGGCGACAGTCGCCTGCCGGGGCCCGGTCGAGGTGCGGCCTTTCCAGGACGAGCCCGAAGCCTGAAGTGACATCTGCCACCTCACAGGCTGCAGCGATCGACCGCATCTTCCGTGAGGAATCGGGCAAGGCTGTCGCCACCCTGATCCGTCTCTTCCGTGATATCGACATGGCGGAAGAGGCGGTTCAGGAAGCGTTCCTGGTGGCCACCGAACGATGGCCGGAGACCGGTCTGCCGCCCAACCCTGGGGGATGGATCGTCACCACGGCTCGAAATCGCGCCATCGATCGTCTGCGACGTGAGTCGACCAGAGAGGACCGTCATGCCCAAGCCCTCGTGCTCCATGCCCCACCGGAGCCGGATCCGAATGAGGGGCCGGTGAGCGACGATCGCCTGCGGCTCGTCTTCACGTGTTGTCATCCGGCGTTGGAGGGGCCGGCTCAAGTCGCCCTGACCTTGCGCCTGCTCGGAGGGCTGGCAACTCCGGAGATCGCGCGAGCTTTCCTGGTCCCAGAGCAAACGATGGCCCAGAGGCTGGTGAGGGCCAAGCGGAAGATCAAGGCGGCCAACATCCCATATCGCGTCCCCAAGGACGCCGATCTTCCCGACCGCCTCGGAGCGGTCCTCACTGTGATCTATCTGATCTACAACGAGGGCTACACCGCATCGAGTGGCGACGAGTTGATCCGTTCCGATCTCTGCACTGAGGCGATACGACTCGCCCGTCTCCTCACAGACTTGATGCCCGATGAGCCGGAGGCAGTCGGCCTACTTGCTCTGCTGTTGTTGACCGAGTCGCGTAAAGCGGCCCGGACCACCTCCGATGGCTCGATCGTCGTCCTCGGCGACCAGGATCGGTCGCTTTGGGATGGCGAGCTCATCGAGGAAGGACAAACCCTGGTCCGGGCTTGTCTACGGAGAAACCGACCCGGGCCGTTCCAAATCCAGGCCGCCATCGCCGCGGTGCACAGCGATTCCGCCACCGCCGAAGCCACCGATTGGAGCCAGATACTCCGGCTCTACGACCAGCTCATGGCGATGGCACCGACACCCGTTGTCGCCCTCAACCGAGCCGTGGCTTTGGCTGAGGCCGAGGACGTTGCCGTTGCGCTCAACGAGCTCGACGGTCTCGGGCTCGCCGGTTATCACCTCTTCCACGCCACGAGGGCCGAGTTGCTCCACCGGAGCGGTGACCTCGAAGCAGCTGATTCGGCTTATCGAGAAGCACTGGCCCTAGTGAGCAATCAGGCGGAGCGGCGATTTCTCGAGGAGCGGAGACTGCTCAATTCCCTGGCCGCGGAGAAGTTCTAGGCGCTGGGAGGCTGATGGAGCCCGAACGGTGAGCCCTGATCGTCGCGGCACATCTTGAACCGGCCGAAGCGTGCGATCGATTCCTCGCCGCCATCTATGTCCAGCTCCTCGACCGTGCCCCCGAAATCCTTGACTCGCTCGGCGGCGACTTCGATGTCGTCCACCTTGAAGAACACATACGGCGCTGCGCCCGGGTCTCCGCCGTGGATCCCGCCGCCAACGTTGGGGATGCCGATGACGAAACCCTCTCCTGACGGCCCGGGCTCGAAGGTCCAGCCGAACAAACCCTCATAGAACCTGCGGGCTCGTTCCACATCCTCGACGCCGAGCTCGACAAAACTCAGTCCGCCAGACATCTCTCGCTCCGTTCCTAGATGTAGTCACCCTAACCCTGCTTGGGGCGGTGTCTGAGTGTGATCAATTACCCCTTGGCCTCCCCGACGATTTACGATACGATACCGTCCAGTTTCGTAAGCCGAAGGAGCGAGTGTGGACGCGGAGACCATCTATCGGAGGCGTTGGGCGACCCTGATCGTGCTCGCGCTCAGCCTCCTCATCATCGGGCTGGACAACACGATCCTCAACGTTGCCCTGCCCACACTGGTGCGGGAGTTGGGAGCCACGGCAAGCCAATTGCAGTGGATGGTCGATGCCTACATCCTGGTATTCGCCGGCTTGCTGCTCACGATGGGAGCACTCGGCGATCGATTCGGGCGCAAACTGGCTCTGAACGTCGGTTTGATTCTCTTCGGACTCAGCTCGATCGCCGCCGCCTTTGCGGATTCGGCCAACACTCTGATCGCGGCCCGGGCGGTGATGGGGATCGGCGGGGCGTTGATCATGCCCTCGACACTCTCCATCATCACCAATGTGTTCACGGGCCCGGAGCGGGGACGTGCCATCGCTGCCTGGGCCGCGGTGGCCGGTCTTGGGATCGTCCTCGGCCCGGCCCTCGGTGGCTGGCTGCTCGAGAATTTCTGGTGGGGTTCCATCTTCCTGATCAACGTGATCGTCGTCATCGTGGCCGTCGCCTCAGGTGCGGTCCTGGTGCCGGAGTCGAAGGATCCCGCCGCAACACCGCTGGACCCGGTCGGCGCCGTGCTTTCCATCGGTGGGTTGGTGGCTCTGGTCTACGCCATAATCGAGGCGCCGTCGCGGGGTTGGACCGATTCGCTGGTCCTCAGCGTGTTCGGGATAGCGGCGGTGTTGATCGCAGTGTTCGTCTGGTGGGAGACACGAACCGAGCATCCGATGCTGCAGCTGTCCTTCTTCGAGAATCCGAGGTTCAGCGCGGCCAGCATCGCCATCACCCTCGTGTTCTTTGCGATGTTCGGAACCGTGTTCCTGAACACCCAATATCTTCAGTTCGTGCTTGGGTTCTCACCGTTGGAGGCCGGCTTCCGTGTGATGCCGGTGGCCACGATGATCGTGGCTGCGCCGCTGTCCGCCCGGTTCGCCGAGAGGTTCGGGACCAAGCGCGTCGTGACCACCGGACTGGTCATCGTGGCGATCGCGATGTCAATCCTGGCAACGATCACAGTCGACACCGGATACGGAAGAGTGGCCATCGCCCTGGCGATCCTGGGCGCCGGCATGGGGACTGCGATGGCCCCGGCCACGGAGTCGATCATGGGCTCCCTGCCACTGGCAAAAGCCGGTGTGGGGTCGGCGATGAACGACACCACCCGTCAGATCGGTGGCGCACTCGGGGTCGCCATTCTCGGCAGCCTCCTCGCCTCGTCTTACAGCAATGCCATGACGCCGGTGGTGGCCAACTTGCCCGGTGAGGCGGCTCAGATCGCCGGTGACTCCATCGGAGGGGCGGTGGCGGTGGCTTCCCGGATCGGCGAGGCCGGGGCCCAGTTGGTCGACGCCGCTTCAGCCGCCTTCATCGGTGGCATGAGGATCGCCGTCTGGGTTGCGGCCGGGGTTGTCTTGGTTGGTGCGGTAGTCACCGGTCTCTTCCTGCCCGCTCGTCCACGGGAGGTTGGCGAAGCGGCGCCAGTTCCGGTCGATGACGTCCACTGATCGCAAACTCGGCCGGCCACGGGACGCCGCCGTCGACGGCGCCGTCATCCAGGCGGCGTTGGAGATGCTCGACGAGCTGGGACTTCAAGCCGTCAGCATGGACGGAGTTGCGGCCCGGGCTGGGGTGAGCAAGGCCACCATCTACCGACGATGGGGCTCCCGGGAAGACCTGTTGATCGACGCTGTCGCCAGTCTGGTTGCCACTGTGGAAGTTCCGGAGAGCGACGACATCCGAGCCGATCTCGTCACCCTCCTCGTGCGTCTCCGCACCTTCATGTCCGAGATGAAGGGCGGGAGCGTCTTCCCCTGGCTGATTGGCGAGGTGGCGGCGGGCACCGAAGTCGGGAGGCACTACGCGGAAGCGGTGATCCTCCCTCGACGGGCGATGATTGCCCAGGTGATCAATCGGGCGATCCAGAATGGCTCGCTACGTCCTGACCTGGACGTGCAGCTGGCTGTGGACATGATCAGCGGGCCGGCCCTTCTTCGCAAGATGTTGGCCCCGGTCCGCGGCGTCGACGAGGGATGGGAAGAGAAGCTGGTGGACGCACTGCTCGATGGTTGGTGCATCGTCTCGAGCTGACTCACTGCGGTCGTCGGATCTGAGCTGCCCGGGCGTGTGCCTCGAGACCCTCGAGACGGGCCAACAACATCGTGTCCTCTACCAACGGCTCCGGCTCATCGAGAGCGACCCAGGTCGGGGATCTCAGAAAGGTGAGCACCGAGAGACCCGACTGAAAACGGGCGCCGCCACCGGTGGGCAGAACGTGATTGGGCCCCACCCCGTAGTCGGCGAACGCCTCGGCGGTGCCACTTCCAATGAACAGCGAACCGTAAGAGCGAAGCTGCTGGACGAGTGGAGTCGGGTCGTCGACATGCAACGCCAGATGCTCGGGGGCGATTCGGTCTGACATCGAGACCGCCTCGGGCAGGGAACCAACGATCAGGCAAAACCCGTTCTCGAGGGCGCGGGATGCGGTCTCCGAGGTCGGGAGGTCTGACAGTTGGCGCCCGATCGCATCATCGACCTGGTCAGCCAGGGCTGGGCTGTTGGTGATCAACATCGGCACCGCGTCGTCGTCGTGCTCGGCCTGGGCCAGGAGGTCGGCACCCACCAACTCGGGATCGGCCGAATCGTCGGCGATGACCAGGATCTCGCTGGGCCCGGCGAGGCCATCGATGCCGATCTCCCCATAGAGATGTTTCTTGGCTGCAGTGACCCATCGATTGCCGGGCCCGACCACCAAGTCGGATGCCGGGGTGAGCGTCCCGAAGGCAAGGGCAGCTATTGCCTGAGCCCCGCCGACCGCGAGAAGGCCATCGGCACCGGCAACGGCCGCTGCGGCAACGGTGACCGGCGTCGGCTTCGGGGAGGCAACCCACACCGCCGTCACACCGGCTACTCGTGCGGGGATCACCGTCATCAGAACCGATGAGGGGAGTGGATAGCGGCCGCCCGGGGCATAGGCCCCCGCCGAGGACACCGGAATCCACCGATGACCAGCGCGGCCTCCGGTCACATCGATGTCGAGATCCTGCAACGAATCTCGCTGGGCCTGGGCGAACGAGCGAATCCTTCCCGCCACACGCTCCAGGACCCTTCGTTCGTCGATGGTCAGAGATGCCAAGGTCGCTTCGAGGCGGTTGCGGTCGAAGACCATCTCCCCGCCCGGTTCGAGGTCGCCCAGTCTCTCTGCTTGCTGACGCAAGGCGCTCTCGCCGCCGCGACGCACCTCCTCGACGATCGCCGCTGCCTCGGCGAGAGTCTCCGGCTCGACTGCGCGGCGCAGGATGGGAAGGGTGCCCGGGTCCGCTCGGCGGAGGTGACTCATTGCGGCTCCTTGGCAGTCATCGGGCGCCGGGTGACCCGCCGTTCCCGGTGATCAAGCTCAACCTCGACTTCTTCCAGAGAGACTCCGGCGGCCGAGGCCTTGACCAACAGAAAGTAGAGAAGGTCGGCCGCCTCGGCCACCACACGATCGTGCTGATTGGCCAAGGCCAATTCATCAGCCTCCTCACGGATTTTGGCCGCGAGGAGCTTGGGATCGTCCAACAATCTCTGGGTGTTGGATGCCCGGTCCACACCGGCGGTGAGGATGCGGCGTTGAAGACGACCCAGCCCCTGGTCCGCTCCCCAACAGGTGCGATCCCCTGTGTGGCAGAAACCCGGTCCGTGCTGGCGGACCGTGAAGCGAAGAGTGTCTCGGTCGCAATCGGCGTCAACACGAAGCAACTCCTGGGTCGCCCCTGAGGTCACACCCTTGACCCAAACCCCGCGGGACCGGCTCTGATAGACACCGCATCTGGTCTCGACGGCTTGGCGGACACTTTCCGGGCTTGACCAAACCAGGCCCAGAGCAACCCCTCCCTCATCCACGACCACGGTTGGCCACAGACCGTCGGCGCGTTCCGAGGCGAGGGGAGCCGTTACTGCGTCCGCCAGGGATATGGCTCCGGTGTAGAGGGCCATCCCGACCTGGGCGTCGGCACCGAGACGATCCAGCTCTGCGACCTCGTCGACCGTGGTGATCCCACCTGCGATCGTCACTCTCGCTTCACCGGCCGCGTCGATCACTTCCTTGGCACGATCCAGGTCGGTCCCCTCCAACCGGCCTTCCCGCTCGACAAAAGTCACCAGGAAGCCGTCGCACAGACCCCGGAGCTCGACTACTCGATCCAGCAGGCTGCGTCCCGTCGACTGGCGCCAGCCGTGGCTGAGCACCGCGCCATCGCGGGCGTCGAGGGCGACGATGACCCGGTCACGGGGAAGTGGGCCGAGGAATTCGGGAGTTGCCGCCGTCCCGATGATGATCTTCTCGGCGCCCAGGTCGAGCCAGCGACGGGCGATGTCGAGGTCGCGGATGCCGCCCCCCACCCGGGCCCGACCCTGCCGACAGAGCTCAGCGATCAGGCCCCGGTTGTCTCCTTCGCCCCGCGCCGCGTCGATATCGATCACTGCGACCTCGCCCGCCACCGAGAACTTCTCCATGAGAGGCCTCGGATCGCCGGCCTCCAACGCGACGGCTTCCCCCCCTACCAGTTGCACCGCCTGTCCACCGGAGATGTCGATCGAGGGGACGATCATCGTCGCACCGTGATCCCGGCTCGGCTCAGCCCGAGCTTCAGGTCGGCGACCGTGGTGTCTCCGTCATGGAGGATCGAGGCGACCAAGGCTGCGGACGCACCGGCCCGGAGTGCCGCCACCAGGTGCTCGGAGCGGGCGGCGCCTCCGGAGGCGATCACGGGCACTGTGACCGCGTCGGCGACCGCGGCGACCAATTCCACGTCGTAGCCGTCGCGGGTCCCGTCACGATCCCAACTGGTGAGCAGGATCTCCCCGGCTCCGAGGGCAGTTGCCTTGCGACACCATTCCACGACATCGAGCCCGGTTCGATCGGACCCGCTCCGCACCACCACTTCCCAGCTGCCAGTGGAGCGCATCGCGGCATCAACTGCGAGAACTGTGCATTGAGACCCGAAACGTTGCGCGATCTCGGTGATCAAGTCGGGGCGGCTGACTGCAGCGGTATTGACGCCCACTTTGTCGGCCCCGGCATCGAGGAGGCGCCCGGCATCGGACTCGCGCCGGACACCGCCCCCGACAGTGAGCGGTATGGAGAGGACCGAGCGCACGGCGCGCACGGTCTCCACGGCGTTGCCCCGGCCCTCCGGAGTGGCCGACACGTCGAGGAGGACGATCTCGTCCGCACCCTGTTCTTCATAAGCAGCAGCGTTCTCCACCGGGTCCCCTGCGTCACGCAGCTGCTGGAACCGCACCCCTTTGACTACCCGGCCGTCCTTGATGTCGAGACAGGGTATGACCCGTGCCGCCAGCATCACGCCGCCTTCCAGAGCCAGCGCCGCAAGAGGTCGGAGCCCCATGCGCCGGACAGCTCGGGGTGGAACTGGCAGGCCAGGATCGCTCCTCGCTCCATGGCCGAGACGAACCGTCCCCCGTAGTCCGTGGATGCTCCCGACCAACCGTCGGGGAGCTGGGGCACCTTGTAGGAGTTGGCGAAGTAGGCCCATCCCGGTTCCACCGATGTCGATCCATCGGGATCGACCATGTTCCATCCGAGCTGGGGAACCCGGAGCTCTGCGGAGAACCGGGCAACGGTTACAGGCACAATTCCCAATCCGGCCGAATCCGGGCTCTCCTCGCTCGAAGTGCACAGGAGCTGCATCCCGAGACAGATCGCAAGAGTGGGCCGACCGTCCTCGATTCGGGTGGTCAGGACCTCACGTATCCCAAGCTGATCGATGCGATTCATCGCAGGCGCGAACGCACCCACGCCCGGGAGTACGACCCGGTCGGCTTCTTCGACAGCCCGGGGGTCTGCGGCCAGGACCGGCTCGGCATCGAGGCGTTTGAACGCGGCAATGACCGAGGCGGTGTTGGCGGTTCCGGTGGGGACGACCACGACCTGTCTCAAACCAACGAACCTTTCGTGCTCGGGACGTCCCCTCCATCCATGCTCACCGCAGCCCGGAGGGCGATGGCCACTGCCTTGAAGGCGGATTCGGCCTTGTGGTGGTCGTTGTCTCCCCGGATCACGTCGACATGGAGCGCCATCCGGCCTTCCATCGCCAGAGAACGGAGGAAATGCGTCAGATTCTCGGCGGCAACGTCCCCGATGGTCTCCCGGGCCAGCGATAGCTGAATCTCGGGCCATGGCCGCCCCGAGAGGTCGACCACGGCACGTGACAGCGATTCATCGAGGGGGGCGTACGAATAGCCGAACCGGGTGATCCCTGCCCTGTCGCCGAGGGCCTCGTTGATGGCTTTTCCGAGGACGATCGCGCAATCCTCGACCGTGTGGTGGTCGTCGATGTGAGTGTCGCCCCCTGCCACCAGATCGAGGTCGAATCGACCGTGCTTGGCCAGGGCGGTGAGCATGTGGTCGAGAAACCCGAGCCCTGTCTTGACGTCGGATCGACCGGAGCCGTCCAAATCGAGCCGGCATTCGATGTTGGTCTCCGAGGTCGCCCTCGTGATCTGTGCTGTTCGTGTCATGGCAACAAAGCCTCCAGGTCGTTGGTGTTATCGAGGATGCGCGCGGCTTGACCAAGGGTTTGACGGGCTCGACCCGGATCGTCACCGGGAGCCACCACCCCGATCGGGACGACGCCGGCGGCCCGCGCCGCCACCAGGTCGTCGGGTGTGTCGCCGAGCATCCAGGCCCGGCGGACTCCCAATCTCTCCAGCGCCAGTCGGACCGGCGCCGGGTCGGGTTTGAGTGGTGCGTCATCCCGGGTCACCAGGGCCGAGACGCTTCGCATGAGGTCGAACCGCTCCAGGAAGTCCTCGGCGTCAGATCGGGGCCGACCGGTGACGACAGCCAGTGGCCAGGATTCCGCCCAACGTGACCAGGTCCCCGGATCGACGATCGGGGTTTCATGGGCCTTCAACCCTGGAGATCCCTCGGTTCCCTGGTAGAGAGCTTCGAATCGGTCCTTGACGTCCTTGAGGGTGGTCTCGACCCCTGATTCCAAGCAGAGGCCCCGGGTGAGGACCCAATCGTCGTTGGCATTGCCCGCGGCCTTGGCCCGCTCGATGTCGGCGGGGGTGACTTCGACCCCAAAGCTGCGCGCCGTCTCCACTATGGCCATCGTCTGGGACTGGCTCACGTCGGCTAAGACCCCGTCCATGTCGAAGATGAGCGCCTCTGGAGTCAATACCGCCTCCAGCGTTCGAGTCAGACGCTCGAAGTCCGGCTGGTTCCCGGGGACCGTGATCCGCACCATGGTCTCGAGACCCAGCCGATCGGGGAAACGACGGAGCCCGACTCCGAGGGCGGCGGAAGCTGATGCCAACCACGAGGCATCGTCACAGTCGGTGAGCACGAAGTTGGCCTCAGAAGCGAAAGGCCGGGTGCCGAGATCGAGGAGAGTCGAGGTCAGTTCGACCCGCTCCCGTTTCGCCGCCTCGACGAACTCCATGAGCTCGGACTCGGGTCGCTCGAGACGTTCGACGGCGAGAGCAGCCGAGAGGGCGCCCACCGGGAACGGATTGCCAAAAGCGGCGACTTCTCTCACCAGGTCCGGCGTGCCGAGGAGATAGCCGACTCGAAGCCCGGCAAGACCATATGCCTTGGACATGGTCCGGATCACCACCGCATTGCCGAGCTCGAGTGCGGTCCTGGTCAAGTCCTCGGTGGCGAACTCGGTATAGGCGGCGTCGAGAACCAGGAAAGGAGTCTCGGCCCCAAGCTTGCGGAGGTCGGCGTCGGAGGCCACCCCCCCGGTGGGGTTGTTAGGAGAGACGATGAAGACGGCATCGGTCCGGTCGGTGATCGTCGCGATCAAATCCTGGATTGGTAACGCCCCGTCCCACCAAGGGGTCTCGATCAGCCGGGCGTTCCTTTGCTCGGTGTACCGGGGGATCATTTCGAACGTCGGGTTGGTGGAAACCACCTCCTGCCCGGGCCGGACCCGGGCCAGGAAGCATCGGAACAAGGCGTCGTCCCCGCCCGCGGTTACCAGGACCGAATCTTCGGGTAGCCCGTGGAGCCGGGCCAGGGCGCTTCTGAGCCTGGTCGTGTCCGGGTACCGGCTGACCGCTCTTTCAGGGTCGGAAATCGAAGCGAGCAGCTCCGCGGCCCGAGTGCTGCCCTCGTTCTTGGAGAGGTCGAGGTCGATGGGCACTGTGAAACCCTGCGGGGTGTAGACGACAGGCTGGCTCATGGCACGATCTGCTCCAGCCGTGAAACTGCGATGTCGGTGGCTCCCCGCTCCTTGAGCAACGGGATGAGCGTCGGCAGCTCGGACCGGGGGACCGCCGCCTTCACTGCGAGCCCGTCGCCACCGTGGAGGGAGGCGATCGTGGGTTCCCGCATCGAGGGGAGGATGGCGATCACCGAATCCAGATCGTCTCGGGAGACATTGAGCTCGACCATCGCCCGGTCACGGGCCTCGATCACCGACCTCAGACTGAGGACTAGCCCGTCGATGGCGGTCTTCTTGGCGGGGGAGTCGAGCGATTGTGAGCTGGCGTAGAAACGGGTGGAGGAGCGAAGCAGCTCATCGACAACGACCAGCCCGTTGGCGGCGAGGGTCTCGCCTGTGGCACTGATATCGACGATGACATCGGCGTCCTCGGGAGGAAAGACCTCGGTGGCGCCGTAGGAGTGGACGAAAGACGCATCCAGGCCCTGCTTGGCGATCCAGTTGCGGGTGAGACGCTGGTACTCGCTGGCTACGACGAGGTGCCTGGACGGCAAGGCTCCATCGACCAGGAGCGACTCAGGTGCCGCTACCACCATGCGCACCGGGTCGAGACCAGTGTCCAGCAGCTCGACCAGATCAGCGGACTGTTCCGCCACCCAATCGGCGCCGGCGAAGCCGACATCCCTGGAGCCGGCCGCCAACATCTCGACGATGTTCTGTGGCTTGAGCATCTTCACCTCGTAGCCGGGCACCGACAACACCGGGCGATAGCCGCGAGGCCCGGCGCGCAACTCCATGCCGGCTGCCGCCAACAGCGCGGTGACCCCGGGCTCGATCCGGCCTTTGGGAACCGCAAGGTGAATTAGCTGTCCATTTTCGAGAGAAGCCATTTGGGTGCTTTCCCGCCGACTGTTGCGGTGGGTTGCCCGGAAACGAGAAACGCCGACCGCTGGGGTCGGCGTGTGGGTTGCCTGTTGCTTTCGCTATGCGCCCACTATCAGCCGACCCGTGACGGGTGGTGATGATGGTGGACGTGGGCGAAGCAGTTCATGTGGGTCAGGAGCCTAACCGTGCTGGTTGGCCGGTCGCAAGGGCGGAACCCATTTGTTCCCCCGACCTCACCCAAACTCCCACGGTGGCCGGTTGGATGGTCGTCGAGACAATCCCGATCCACCCTTCGACGATCCGGTCTGGATCTACCTCGTTGCCCAGGGTCCGAGCGTATGAGTCGGTCACCTTCACAGCGTCGTGTCGGGTTCGGTTGAAACGGCGATCCACGCGATCCTGGACCCGGCGTCGCAAAGGGCTGAATAGCGCGGCGGCCGCCAGGGTCGATGCGGCGACGGCCAGGTTCCCTCTCCAAAGGGAACACGAGGTTCATGAGAAAGACGCCGCCGATGTAAACCAGGGCGAGCAGACCGATGACCAGCGCATAACTCACGGTGCGACTGATGAGACGGTCGATGTCATAGAGCCGGTGACGGTGCATGGAGAACCCGATGGCCACCGGGATAACTGCCCACACGACTTGGATGTAGAAGCCATCCCAGAAGAAGAGGAGCGCATAGGCGAGTGCGGCCACCAGCCCAGCCGCCATCATCCATTTCAACTGCAAACGCTCGACTCCGACCGTCCTGCGATAGCGGACCACAACGGAGAGAGCCGAAGCCAGGATGCACAAAACGAGGATCATCACCAAAGCGATCCCAGGTGCACCTTGATAGAACGGCTCCAACGCCTCGATGCCCAGTGGGTTCACATATTCCCGGTCCTGGAGGACCCCGGGGAGGAGAAGCTCGGTGACGGTGAGAACGGCGATGTTGCCACCGAGCAGCCACGCGACCGGCCGCCAGCGGGGCGAGGGGAGGTGCCCGTCGGGGAAAAGCAACAGGAGAAAGCCGATCAGACCCACACCGGGCACCCACAGCGGATGGGCGAGTGCGGCAGTCAGGTCGGGCCTGGTAAGGGTGCCAGGGTGAGCCGCCTCATAGATGAGGAGGCCGTCGAGCAGGATCCAGATCGACCACACCCCGCCGAAGGTCAGGCAGATCCATGCCACCGGGTTGCCCGGCCGATGGAAGGCGATGATCACCCCGACCACGGTGAAGGCAGTTATCCAGAGGCTGAAGCCGAGGGCGTCTCCCAGGTCGGCCAGCTGCCAGGACTCGATCCACGCGTACACGACCAACGAGGCGAGGTAGATGCTGCCGATGAGAGCGGCGACGCCGACCGCAGTCCGCCGGGCTATGGACTCGTCCACAGCCAGAAACTAGACGGCGGTCGTTCCGGGATCGTTACGACATCGATATCGGAGCGAAAGTCTTCACTATCGGTGACCGTTACCCTTCACGCTCCAATGGCCCGATCAGTCCCCGAAAAACCAGCTCTCGAAGGCCTCGAGGCGAAATGGCAGGAGCGTTGGGAGTCCGACGGCACCTATCGGTTTGATCGGACCAAGACCCGGGAGCAGGTCTTCGCAATCGACACTCCACCTCCGACGGTCTCTGGCTCTCTGCACATGGGGTCGGTTTTCGGATATGTCCAGGCCGACGCCATCGCCCGCTATCAGCGCATGCGGGGGATGGAGGTGTTCTATCCCATGGGGTGGGACGACAACGGCTTGCCAACCGAGCGCCGGGTCCAGAACTACTACGGGGTTCGCTGCGACCCGACCCTCCACTACGACCCAGGTTTCACCCCGCCTGCAGAGCCACCGGATCCGCCGGTCTCGATCAGCCGGCGCAATTTCGTCGAGCTCTGCCACATCCTGACCGCAGAGGACGAGAAAGGATTCGAGGGCTTGTGGCGGACCATGGGGCTCTCGGTGGACTGGGCGCTCGCCTACGCCACCATCGACGAGCACTGTCAGCGGACCAGTCAGAAGGCTTTTCTCCGCAACCTGGAGCGGGGGGAGGCCTACTCCCAGGAGGCGCCTGTGCTCTGGGAGGTGGACTTCAAGTCCGCAGTTGCCCAGGCCGAGCTCGAGGATCGGGAGCGCCCCGGGGCCTATCACCGCATCGCGTTTCACCGGCCGGACGGGAGCAAGGTCTTCATCGAGACCACGAGGCCCGAGTTGGTCTGCGCCTGTGTGGCGTTGGTGGCCCACCCTTACGATGAGCGATACCAGTCCCTTTTCGGCACGACGGTCTCGTCGCCACTGTTCGGCGTCGAGCTCCCGGTCGTCGCCCACGAGCTGGCCGACCCTGAGAAGGGGAGTGGGATCGCCATGATCTGCACCTGGGGTGACACCGCGGACGTCGTCTGGTGGCGTGAGCTCGATCTGCCGACCAGGGCGGTGATCCAACAAAGTGGGAGACTTCAGGAGGGCACCCCGGATTGGATTGAGACCGACGACGGAATGGCCGCGTACGCCCAGATCGCGGGGTTGTACCCGAACCAAGCGCAGCGCAAGATGGCTGAGTTGTTGGCGGAGTCTGGCGACCTCGACGGCGAAGCACGACCGATCACCCATCAGGTCAAGTTCTTCGAGAAAGGGGATCGACCCCTCGAGATCATCTCCAGCCGTCAGTGGTACATCCGCAATGGGGGCCGTGGCGAGGACCTCCGCCAGGACCTTCTCGCGAGAGGGGAGTCGCTGGATTGGATCCCCGACTTCATGGGGGTTCGCTACAAACATTGGGTTGAGGGGCTCAATGGCGACTGGCTGATATCGCGCCAGAGATTCTTCGGAGTCTCGCTTCCCGTCTGGTATCCGGTCGACTCCGAAGGAGAGCTCGACTTCGAAAGCCCGATCCTCCCCGACCTGGATTCGTTGCCGGTCGACCCGACCAGCGATGCCCCTCCCGGTTTCGAGGAGGCACAGCGAGGTGTCCCCGGCGGGTTTGCCGGCGATCCCGATGTGATGGACACCTGGGCCACCTCCTCGTTGACCCCTCAGATCGCCGGGCATTGGGACGACGATCCTGATCTCTTCGCCCGAGTGTTCCCGATGGACGTGCGGCCTCAGGGGCCCGAGATCATCCGGACCTGGCTGTTTGCCACCCTGCTCCGCTCCCATTACGAGCACGACGCTCTCCCCTGGCGCCACGCTGCCATCAGCGGATGGATCCTCGACCCCGACCGCAAGAAAATGTCGAAGTCGAAGGGCAATGTGGTCACACCGTCTCCGCTGATCGAGGAGTACGGGGCGGAAGCCGTGCGCTACTGGGCCTGCAACGGACGCCCGGGCACCGACACCGCGGTCGATTTCGGAGTCATGAAGATCGGCCGCCGACTGGCTTTGAAGATCCTCAACGCCGCCCGCTTCGTCCTCGGGTTCGCCGACGACGTCGATCCTCAGGCGATCACCGAGCCACTGGATCGCTCAATGCTCGCCTCGATGTCTGAGCTGGTGTCGCAATCCACCGCCGCCTTCGAGAGATACGACTACGCACGTGCCATCGAACTGACCGAGAAGTCCTTCTGGACCTGGACCGACGACTATCTGGAACTGGTGAAGGGGAGGGCCTATGACGGGGGGGAAGCAGGGGCCTCGGCTCACGCCGCATTGCAACTGGCCATGGGCACCTATCTTCGTCTGTTCGCCCCGTTCCTCCCTTTTGTCACCGAGGAGGTGTGGTCATGGTGGCGGGAGGGTTCGGTGCACCGGGCTCCGTGGCCGTCGACCACCGAGTTGGAGGCCCATGCGGGCGATCCAGCCGTGTTGCGTGTCACCAGCGAAGTCCTGACCGCAGTCCGCAGGGCCAAGTCCGACGCCAAGGCGTCGATGGCGGCGGAGGTGGCCTCCGTCTCGGTGGCGGCCCCCTCCGTCTCGGTGGCGCTGGTCCGTCAGGCCGAAGCCGATCTCAAGACCGCAGCACGGGCGGCAGAGATGGTCTATTCGGAAGGTGAGTTCTCCGTGAAGACGGTCTTGGCCTGAACGCAACTCCGCCGATGACTGCAATTCGAGGCAATGGAGTTGTGCTAATGGAGCAACAGGAGTAGAGTTGCACTAATGCAACAACCGTTCCCCGCAGTAGCGGCGCTGATTGGCGACATGGTCGGTTCCCGGCAGGCACCGGATCGAGTCGAATTGCAACGTGAGATGGAGAAGATTCTCGCCGAGGTGAACCGGCTGGTCGGAGGTGGCCCTACCTTCACCATCGGGGATGAATTCCAGGCGCGCTACCCGACCGTGGGCGATGCAATCGAAGCGTCGATCCAGCTCCACCTGCGCAGTCTCGGAGTGATCAGATTGCGGATCGGGATCGGATGGGGCGAATTGATAGCCGAGGATCCCGACCGGTCCCCGTTTGGCCAGGATGGGCCGTGCTGGTGGAGGGCGAGAGATGCCATCGAAGTGGTCGACCGCTCATCCAAGGGGCGGACTCAGGGTTTGCGGACCGCAGTGCGGACCGAGAGTTCGCTCGACCCGCTGCTCAATGGGTATTTGGTCCTCCGCGATACGTTGCTTTCCGGCTTCGACGAAGTCGATGCCCGGATCGCCGTCGGGCTCTTCGACGGCCTCAGCCAGACCGAATTGGCGGAACGACTCGGTGTCAACAAGAGCTCGATCAGTCGTCGGGCCAACACTCATGGCATCCTTGCTCTGGTGCAGGCAAGAAGCATCGGGGTTCCGCCAATCCCCTCGCGATCATGAGATGGGCTGACCTCGGGGTGATCGCGGTTGGCGCACTCCTCCTCACGGTCCCTTCCAATTGGGTGGTGAGACAGGTGTTGCGCCTCACCAGACAGGAGACGACTCCCCGCCACAACCAGGCGGGTCGGTGGATCGGGATCCTGGAGCGCTTGTTGATCTATGTGTTGATGTTGGCCGGGGCGGCTGGGGCCGCCGGACTGGTGGTGGCAGCCAAGAGCATCCTCCGCTTTCCTGAGATCAGCGGCAAACCGGCTGCGATCGACCCCGAGTACGTCCTGGTCGGATCGCTGGCGAGCTGGCTGCTTGCCTTCGGCATCGGTGCCGTGGCTGTTGTGCTGCTGTGAGGCTTGGCGGTGACGCGCTGAAGCCCACCCGGTCGGTTGTCGATAAGACACCAGGTTGGTAGGCCGGGCATCATTGCCCGTAAACGAGGAGAAGAACGTGCTCGACGGACTGGTCGACTGGGTCACGTCTGTAGTTGAGACTCTCGGGTATTGGGGCGTGGCCGCGTTAGTCGCCCTGGAGAACCTGTTTCCCCCCATTCCCTCTGAGGTCATACTCCCCTTGGCCGGCTTTGTATCGGTTGAAGGCGAAGCTTCGGTGGTGGGCATGGTCATCGCCGCCACCGTCGGCTCGATGGCTGGCGCCTATGCCCTCTACGGAATCGCCGCGGCAATCGGGCCGGTCCGGCTCCGTGGCCTGGTCGTTCGGCACGGGAAATGGTTTGGCCTCGACGAGGGCGACCTCGACAAGTCGGAGGAGTGGTTCGATCGACGAGCCGCTACGGCGGTGTTGGTGTGTCGTTGCATACCGCTGATGAGATCACTGATCTCGGTACCGGCCGGTCTTCGTCGTATGCCCCTCGTGCCGTTCACGCTCTACACGCTCTTGGGCAGTGTCGTCTGGAACGTCTTGCTGATCGGAGCCGGATATCTGCTCGGCGAGCAGTGGCATCAGGTCGAAGAGCCGCTCGAGTTCCTGCAGAAGGTCGTTCTTGCCGTGCTCGGCCTGGCCATCGCGTGGTTCGTGTGGCGTCGCATCGTCCGTCCCCGGCTGCGCCGAGCCGAGGTCTGACTGGGGTCCTTGCTTACAGCAGGGTCTGGTTATGGTCTCCGTGGTGCGACGGGGTTTGCTAGCGGCCATGGTGCTGGTGTCAGCCTGCTCCCTCACCGGCGGAGGCTCGGCTTCCTCGACGACATCCACGGCTCCAACCACTTCCACGAGCCTGGCCACGACCACCACCGCGACGACAAGCACGATTCCGGCAACCACCACAACGGTCAACCCGTTTGCTCGCCCCGCGTGGATGGGGACTCGGGTGCTGCCGCTTCGAGCCGATGGCTACGGCGAGGTCCAGCCGACACCAGCCGAGTTCGACCCCCGTGCCTTGGAGACTCCGGACGTCTTCCTGCCGCCCAGCGATGAGCATTTTCGCTCACGCGTCGGCCCGATCCCCACAGACGTGTTGGCTCGCTCCAGTTGGGTGCCCGAGTGCCCGGTTGCCCTTGACGAGCTGTCCTACCTGGTCGTCAGTCACTACGGGTTCGACGGCCGTTTCCACAACGGGGAGATGATCGTCAATGCCGAGTTCGCCAACGAGGTGGTCGAGGTGTTTCGCCTCATGCACGAGGCAAGGTTTCCCATCGAGGAGATGCGGGTCATCACCAAGGAAGAGATCGACGCTCCTCCCACCGGGGACTGGAACGACACCACGTCATTCGTCTGCCGGCCCGCGGTGGGTTCGAATTCCTGGTCGCAGCATGCCTTTGGGCTGGCGATCGACGTCAACCCGTTCCACAACCCTTATCTGAAAGGCGACCTGGTGCTGCCGGAATTGGCCTCGACCTACACCGATCGCGAAGACGTGCGCCCCGGGATGATCTTCGCGGGTGACGTGGTCACCGAGGCCTTCTCCGAGATGGGCTGGGGTTGGGGTGGGAACTGGAGCAGCCTCAAGGATTGGATGCACTTCTCGTTCACCGGGCGGTAGCTGGTGACCGTGGCCCGTAATTGGGAGGCATAGGGCCGTATATGACCCCTGAGCAACCCAATTAGGGGGGGTCTAAAAGCATATCGAACATATGTTCGATATGATGCAGTGGGTGAGTGGGTACGCCGAGCTGCATTGTCATACCAACTTCTCCTTTCTCGACGGGGCCTCCCACCCCGAAGACCTGGTGGAGCGGGCCATCGAGCTGGGCTACGAGGCACTGGCGGTCACCGACCACGACGGGTTCTACGGGGTCTCCCGGTTCTGGCAGGCCGCCAAAGCCACTGGGTTGCCCGCCATCTACGGGGTGGAGATCGGGCTGGAAGCGGATCCGAAGGGCGTCCACGACCCGGTGACCCGAGCCCAGGAGTGGGACCAACTGCGACACGCCCGGACCAAGGGTGGCCAGGGACGGTTGCGGAGAGGTCGCAGTGTCCGGGCCCATGGCTCGAAACCCACCGATCTCCCCGAAACCGATCATCTGGTGCTTCTCGCCGGCTCCCCTCAAGGGTATCGGGCTCTTTCCAACCTGATCACCAAGGCCCAGCTTCGAGGGGAGAAGGATCACCCGGTCTATGTCTGGGATGACCTGGCGGAGGCCGCCCGTAGCCCTGATGCCCACGCCCTGACCGGATGCCACTTCGGGGCGGTGCCCAAGGCTGCCGCCCGCGGAGATCTGGGAGCAACCATCCGGGAGAGCTCGAAGCTGAGGGAGTTGTTCGGGTCCCGGCTCCACCTCGAGTTGTGGCATCACGGCATGCCTGAGGACGATCCCCGCAACGACCTGATGTGGGAGGTGGCCCAAAAGCTGGCCCTGCCCGTGGTTGCCAGCAATCAGGTCCACTACCACCAGCGCAAGGACGCCTATCTCTCCGAGGTCCTGGCCGCCATCGGGGGGAGACGGACTCTGGCCCTCGCCGACGGGTTTCGCCCCGCCAGCGACGAGCGCTTCCTCAAGTCTCAGGGGGAAATGGCCGTGAGGTTTGCCCGTTACCCGGGAGCAGTGGCCCGGGCCGGGGAGTTGGGCCGGCGTCTCGCCTTCGACCTGGGCCTGGTGGCCCCCAATCTTCCCGATTTTCCGATGCCCGGCCATTTCCAGGACGAGATGGACTACTTGCGTCATCTCACCTGGGAAGGGGCGCGGGACGTCTACGCAGGTAGTGACGACGGAATCGAGCCTGGGGCAAGACGCCGGTTGGAGCACGAGTTGGACATCATCGAGAAGCTCGGGTTCCCCGGCTACTTCCTGGTGGTCAAGGACATCATCGACTTCGCCCGCACCCAGGACATCTACTGCCAGATCCGGGGCTCGGGAGCCGACTCGGCAGTGTGTCGCTGTCTCGGTCTGACCCGGGTCGACCCGATCCGGCTCCATCTCCCCTTCGAGCGGTTTCTCTCCGAGGAGCGGGGGAGGCCACCCGACATCGACATCGACTTCGAGGCCGACCGGCGCGAGGAGGTCATCCAGTACTGCTATCGCAAGTACGGGCGGGAGCGGGCGGCGATGGTGGCGAATGTCATCACCTATCGGGC
>JALYNX010000057.1 GCA_030772935.1 Actinomycetota bacterium
CGGCTCTTCACATCAGTTACGACGACCGCTCCCATCGCAACGGCCGCCACGTTGACGGCTGTTCCTGTGCGGAACCCAACGGTGAAACTGACTGCTGTGATGTTGAACAGACCAGTAACGAGCAGCAAAGCAGCCGCAGTCTCATGGTGTCCGCGCCAATTCAGAGCCAGGGCCAACGCGTAACCAGCGAGATAGGCCGCCAAGAGTCCCAGGTATGCCCACAGGGGAACTCTCTGTTCGGGTCGGGCCGGGAGAAACAGAACGGCTAAGAACGCCGTGAGGCCAAATGCAAACATGCCAACGACATTGATGGTCCTGATCCGACGCTGTTCAGAAGGCGATTGACCATCAACCACACCAAGTCCAGCTAGTCGGCCAATAACCCCACCCATATTCCAAACCTACACCTCTCCACCCGCTCGATAACGGCACATATTGTGCGCCAGGACATCGTCGGTCTGCGGCGATCTCTACGCCGTAGCGGTTCTTGTAGCGAACGGCCGCTCCGAGAGACCTCCTCGGAGAGGACGAACCTGTCGCAGAGCCTCCGCTAGTGATATTGATCGTTAGACACGGTCGTCTTCGACCGTTACCGACAACACGGCCATCAGGAGGTGCTTATCGCGCTGCCTTCGCCGATGTGGCCGTCGCTGAGGATGTCGGCGCGCAGCCCGCCGCGGTGGATGAGCGGTCGCAAAAGTCCAGGCCCGTGGAGCCGTTCGAGGTGGGCGCAGGGCTCGGCCAGGCGGAGACCGCGGCAGCGGACGTCGCCGATCGTGAAGTCGCGCCCGACGAGCGCGTTGACGTCGATGCCCCGGGTGAGGACGTTGCGTCGTGTGCTGAGGAAGTCGAGCTCGGCGTCGCGCGTCGTGAGGTCCTCGACCACCTCGGCGGCGATCAGGGTCAACTCGTACCCGGGCCTGTGCCCGCGGCGGGGGCTGAACGTGCCGGAGCCGTCGGCGTATCGGTCACCCTCCAGACCACGGCCTGCGATGGCGCGGGCGTGCCGGACCAGCTGCATGGGCGCTTCGGCCAGGGTTGCGACGGCGAGCAGCTCCACGACGCCCGTCAAGTGTGGGCCTGCCTGTGCTACGGGGAGCACGGGGTCGAGCGACGCCACGGCGTAGGCGCTGCTGATGTCGAGGTCCGCGGTGGCGCGGCCGAGCAGCGGGGGGTCCTGCGGGCTGAGGACCACGCCGGGCGGTGAGCCGAAAGCCAGCACCGCCACCTGCCGCTGCGGGCCGTCGGCAAGGGGGCTGTTGCTGCCGTCAACGACGCCGATCCACCAGCCGGCCCACTCGAAGGAGCGGGCGTCGGCGATGGGGACGAGGCCGGAGCCACGTCCGGCGAGCCAGCTCTTCCAGGCGCCGAGCGCGTGCGCTACCGGCACGTCCTCCAACGTTGGCAGCTCGACGAGCGGCACCTCGGTGACGGACGACAGGCAGGCCGCGAGGCCGCGCACGAGGGGCCTGGCCGGTCCGCCTGGCAGGTCGATCTGGATCATGTCGGCTCCGAAGCGGTGAGAGGGAGCAGGACCTGATAATGCGGGATGCCGGTCGACGCGGTGCGACCGTGACCACATCGTCTCATTCCGTTCATTCAACCACTCTCGTGTGACCAGGCTGGGAACCCCGGATCCTTAACCCTCGAGCTCTCCCTCGTTGCTCAGGCGGTTGGTCTCAATCTGATATGCGGATTCGAGACTCGCGAGGCGGTCGGTGAGAGGCGCCAGGGCCGTCATCCCATCCTCAACGGCGATACCCAACTCGGTTTCGGTTTCAGCGTCGAGTTGAAGCTGTGCCAACTTCCCCGATACCGCCACCAGCGACCGATGGATGTCCTCCAAGCTGCGCTGGATCTTCTCTCTATGTTCCAATGTCTCTGCCATGTTCACCCCCCGGGGCAGCAGGAGAACTCTCCGATGCACCAGTCAAACTCATTTTGGCGCAGCAGCGCCGATTTCGCACGTCCGCCCGAGATCGGCACTTCGAGTGCCGGTCTAATCACGACCACACGGGAAATGCAACGCTGGTAGTCCACGGCTACACATTGGCTACACAAGAACGTGCGTTCGCCTCAATGGTTGCGCCGAATTTCCAATTGCGACAATCAGAACTTCCGCTCCGCGGGGAGGACTCGAACCTCCAACCTTCGGATTAACAGTCCACTGCTCTACCAATTGAGCTACCGCGGAAGGGTGCCGGCTGGCGCCGGGAAGGCTACCAGCAGGGTCTTTCTAGCCTGACTCGCCCCGGTCCTCCAGGGACCGCAATCCTCTGGATCCAGCTGACAAACCGGCGGCCAAGGCATAGCGCCCGGCGTCGACGAGGCCCACACTCTGATCAGCCAGTTGAGCCACCGCCGGGTGTTTCCTCGCCTGCAACGCCAGGGTCTTGATCTGTTCGTAACGGCCCCGACCTGCCTTGGCCCCGAGCACGTAGCCGAAGGCGGCTCCCACCACGATGCCTGTCCTGAACCTCATCGCCCCGATTCTCGCATCTCCGCGACCACCCGGCGCCGTCAGGAGCCTTCGAGAAAACCTTCCAACTTGTGCGACTTGTCGGGGTGGCGGAGCTTGGCCAGAGCCTTGGTCTCCAACTGGCGAATCCGCTCTCGAGTCACCTTGAAATGGGAGCCAACCTCTTCCAACGTCCGCATCCGACCGTCGGCCAGGCCGAAGCGCATGATCAGGACCTCACGCTCCCTCTCGTTGAGACCCTCCAACGCCTGGGCTAGTTGATCCTGAAGCGAGGCGAAAGTGGCGGCGTCAGCGGGAAGATCCATGTCGTGATCCTCAACCAGATCACCCAAGGTCCCATCGTCGTCCTCGCCAACTGGTGTCTCCAGGGAAACCGTGTCCTGGGCGATCCGTTGCAACTCGGCCACCCGACTCGGTTCGAGGTCCAATTCGAAGGCAAGTTCGTCGATCGAGGGCGCCCTCCCCCGCTGCTGGGTCAGTTCCCGCTGGGCCCGGGTCAGCTTGTTCACCGAATCGAGAACATGGATCGGCATCCGGATCGTCCGACCTTGATCGGCGATGGCCCGGGAGATCGCCTGGCGAATCCACCAGGTGGCGTAGGTGGAGAACTTGAAGCCTCGCCGATAGTCGAACCGCTCGACGGCGCGCATCAGACCGACATTGCCCTCCTGGATCAGGTCCAGCAATGCCATCCCCCGTCCCACATATCGGCGTGCGAGGGCGACCACCAAGCGAAGGTTGGACTGGACCAGCTGATCGTGGGCGGCGTCGCCCATGTCCATCTCATGCTGGAGGAACGAGCGGTCCTCGTCGTTGAGGTCTTCCTCGGCGAGTCTCGCCTGCGCCCGCCGCCCGGCCTCCATCTGCATCGCCAGCTCGACCTCTTGTTGGGCGGTGAGCAGCGGGTAGCGCCCGATCTCGTTGAGATAGAGCCGGACCGGGTCCGAAACCGAGATCTGGCTGACCTCGATGAACTCCTCGATTACCCCCGGGCCCTCCTCGGTGAGAGGCATTCCCTGAGCACGCAGGGCATCAGCGACCTTCTCGAAAGCCTCGCCTGACGCTTCGGCGTCCTCCAACTCCTGTTGGACTTCGGCCATCGTCAGGAACCCGCGATGTTTGCCCCGTTTGACCAG
>JALYNX010000058.1 GCA_030772935.1 Actinomycetota bacterium
CGTCTCGACGTTGCGCTTGGTCATCTCCCCGGTTATGACCGTGGAGACGAGCAGGTCTCCCCGATACTTGGGAAAAACGCGAGCCTTGGAGACACCGCCGACCTGATGGCCGGACCTGCCCACGCGTTGCAGCCCCGAAGCCACCGAGGTTGGTGCCTCCACCTGGATCACCAAATCGACTGCCCCCATGTCTATGCCCAATTCGAGCGACGAGGTGGCGACCACTGCCTTCAGCTCGCCCCGCTTCAGGGCGTCTTCGATCTGGAGTCGATGCTCTCTGGCCACCGATCCGTGATGAGCCCGGGCGATCTCCTCCCCGGCGAGGTTGTTCACCTCGGCGCAGATTCGCTCGGCCAGGCGTCGGGAGTTGGCGAAGACGATGGTGCTGTTGTGAGCCTGGATTGCCTCGAGCAGCTTCGGATAGACGGCAGGCCATATCGAACGGGCCGGGGCCTGGTCCGGGTCGAGAGGGTCGGAGGTTCCCGGCTCTGTCATGTCTTCGACCGGCACCACGATCTCGATGTCGAGCTCACGATCGTGTGGAACGTCGATGACGGTCACCGGGCGCGGGACCCAGCCGTCTGTTCCCTCGGTCCCCCCACCCAGGAACCGGGCAATCGTCTCCAAAGGCCGTTGGGTCGCGGAGAGCCCGATTCGTTGCGGGGGACTGGTGGTGATCTCTTCGAGACGTTCAAGGGAAAGAGCGAGGTGGGCTCCGCGTTTGGTCCCGGCTATGGCGTGGACTTCGTCGACTATCACCCAACGAACCGGTTCGAGAACGACCCGTGCCGCAGAGGAGAGGATGAGATAGAGGGACTCAGGTGTGGTGATCAGGATGTCCGGCGGCTGACGCTGCATGCGGCGTCGATCCTCTGCCGGGGTGTCACCGGTGCGGAGGAAGGTGGTCAGGTCGGGCAATGGTTCCGTGTGAAGTCGTTGCGCGGCATGGCGGATGCCGGCGAGGGGAGCGCGCAGATTGCGCTCGACATCGTGAGCCAGCGCCTTGAGGGGGGAGACATAGAGGACCCGGCAGCGGGCATTGCGCTCAGGTTGGGGCTCGGAGAGGAGGCGATCGAGTGTCCAGAGAAATGCGGCCAGGGTCTTCCCCGACCCGGTGGGTGCATGAATCAGGGTGTGGGCGCCGTCGGCAATCGCCGGCCAACCCAGCTCCTGGGCCGGGGTCGGCTCGGGAAAGGAAGCCTCGAACCAGGTGCGAGTCGCCGGGGTGAAGCGGGCGAGTGAGTCCACCCCCGGAAGGTATCAGGGGACGGGGACAAGACTGGCCCCGAAATTGGGTTGCACAGGGCCGTATATGACCGCTGTGGCTCCCAATTACGAGATCTAGGCGCTGAGGACGAGGGGCAGACGTTCCACGGCTGCCAACTCGAGGAAGACCTCGACCACGGCCGGGTCGAACTGGGTACCGGCGTGCTTGCGGATTTCGTTCACTGCAAAAGAAACGGGCAAGGCCGGCTGATAGGCCCGGGTTGAGGTCATGGCGTCGAAGGCGTCGGAGACGAGCACGATCCGGGACAGGATCGGGATCTCCATCCCGACGAGGCCGAAGGGGTATCCGTGACCGTCGAAACGCTCGTGGTGGTAGAGGATTGCTTCTGCGACCTTGGGATCGAGCCGGTTGCGGGTCATCGCGAAACCCAGCTCGGGGTGACGCTGCATCAACTCTCGTTCGTTTTCGTCGAGAGGCCCGGGCTTGCCGAGGATTCCCGGGTCGAGATGGATCTTGCCCACATCATGGAGGATGCCGGCCAGGGCGAGTCGGTCGAGGTCGTCCTCCCCGAGCCCAAGCCCGGTTCCCAGGTCCACCGCGAGGTCTGACACACGGTGCACGTGGCCATGGAGGTCCTCAATGACGTCTTCCATGACCTTGATCAAGATGTCGTTGGGCAAGTCCCTGAGCATCACTCACCAGTCCCGCGTCGTTCGTTCACCACATGCGAAGTCTGGTCACATTCGGCCAGACCGGTATGGGTCGACGGGACTAATCCTTTCGTGTAGTGCGCTAGACCTATCCGGGAATCTGGAGAAGGCCGTGGTCTGCCGCAGCTTCGACGAAAGCTGCCGCTCTCAGTTGGTCGACGCGGTTGCTGGCGTCGTTGTCGACCTTGACCCCCGACCCGACTATCACTGAATCGGCGAAGTCCATCAGGCGGCTGAGATTGGCCACATTCGCTCCCGATCCGACCACCACCCGGGTGCCCTTGGGAACCGCGGCTCGAACCTCTCGGCCGACGTCGCCTTCCGGCTCCTCACCTGTTCCTGGGCCGGAAACGATCACCGCGTCGGCGTGCCCGCGTTCGACGGTGTCCAAAGCCGCCTGACGAGGCTCGAGGCCCGGGGGTGGGGTGGCATGTTTGACCATGACATCCGCCCAGATCTCGATGTCCGGCGCCAATTCGAGGCGTCGACGCACGAGCTTGGGGGCCTGGCCCACGATCGGGCCCTGATCGGTGTACATCACGCCTGTGAGCACGTTCACCCTGATGAATCTGGCGCCGGTGACTGCCGCGATCCCGAGGGCCGTCATGGCGTCGTTGCGAAGGACATTCACACCAACGGGAAGGCTGGTGGCGTCGATGACGGCTTCGATCGCCACAGTCATCGCCGCCACCGTCTCCGGCTCGACCCGATCGGCGTGAAACGGGGTATCACCGAAGTTCTCGACGAGCAATGCCGGAAAGCCGGCCTCCTGGAGAGACCTGGCATCGGAGATTGCGGCCGCCAGCACCTCTGCCATCGACCCGTTGAACCGTGGCGCTCCAGGGAGAGGAAGCAGGTGGATCATCCCCACCAGGTGGGGAAGGCCACTCACAAATAGGCCTTGGCTACCTGGAGGGCTTTTCTGGCGTACTCGCCTTCGTACTTGAGACGGGTGGCTGCTGGCTTGGCCCTTCGGACTGCTACCCGTGCCCAATCCGAGGCTGAGCCTTTGATCACCTGGTTGGTCTCTGCGGGGCCATAGACCCATTTGGCATAACCAGGCCCGATGACTTCGACCCGAACCGGCTCGTAGTCCTCACCCGCCTCCTTGAAGGCATGGGGAAGCGTCTTCCATCCCAGCCAGCAGACATGACGGATGCGGGAGGTGTCCTCCACGTCGAGGCCCAGAGTGGCGTAGATGTCGAGACCGTGGGCCCAGGTTTCCATCAGCCGAAACGTCGCAAACGTGCGTGCGCTCATGTCCCCCTCGATCCATTCGATCCGGGAGTCCGCCCCCATGTGCGACAGCGGTTCGACCACTTTCGCCCGACCCCCTCGCCACCATTCGATGACGTCCTGGGGCCTCATCCCGCGCCCCCGCTTGATCGCCTCTTTCTTCAGTGCCTCGAGATCGGGGGCAGTGCGCCACCTTTGGATTCGGTCCCCGCCTGCGATCGAATCGGCTGCCAATTCCTCGAAATCAGCGAGGTGGGCGATGGTGTCGCGCACCGTCCACGGCTTGTAGGGGGTGACCATGTCCCAGATCTTGATCGGGATCCGCTGCAGGGACTGATCCAGGAACTGCTGCTCGGCTACCAGGTCGGAGAGGATGTCGCGCACAGGCCAATGGTAGTAGCCATGTGCAAGCTATTCCCAGGCGAAACTACCTCTCACCAGGGTCTTTCGGCCTGCTCCTCGGTCATGGGCTCGGGCAGTTCGAAGGTTTGCGGTGTCGCCACCAAGTCGTTGAGGTGATCGATCAATTGACGGAGACGGCCAAATTGGCGCCGATCGAAGACGAATGAGATGCGCTCGGTGTTCAGGGCGTCGTCGTCGCTGACTTCGGACGCGGCCGGCTCGGCCCTCTCGATCGATCCCTCGACCACGATGTCGGCAAATTCGCGGTTCAACTCCTCGAGTTGGGCGTCATCGGGACCCTGAACTAGGCGAAGGATGAGCCGACCCCCCGCGTACCGCTGGGAGTGGTAGTTGGCGTAGAAATTCCAGATGTGGTCGCAGGCTTCGACCGCGTCGGTGGTGTGGAAGAACAGGGCGAGATCGGGGGCAGAGATCAGCCCGCGTTTGAGTTGGTGCTCGGTGATGAAATCGATCATCGGTTCCCAATAGTGGGTGTCGGGCGCTTCCAGGAGGACGATCGGGTGCAAGTCGCTCTTCCCGGTTTGAATGAGGGTGAGGAGCTCGAAGGCCTCGTCCAGGGTGCCCCAACCCCCAGGCAGGATGGCGAAGGCATGTGATTCCTTGACAAAGGCCAGCTTGCGAGTGAAGAAGTACTTGAAATTGACGGTCCGTGACTCTTCCAGGTAGCGGTTGGCCGCAGCTTCGAAGGGCAAGCGGATATTCACCCCGTACGAATGATCCTTCCCGGCGCCGCGGGTGCCCGCCTCCATGATCCCGGGTCCGGCGCCGGTGATGACCCCCCAACCCCTGGTGACGACCCTCGCTGCGAAGTCCTCGGCTATCCGATAGTTCGGATCTTGCTCGGTGATCCGGGCGGATCCGTAGATCGTGACCTTTGGCTCGCGGTGCCGGGAGAAGACGAGATTCGAATACCGCATCTCCTTCAAAGCAGTGTTCATCAGTCGGAGGTCGGCCCTGCTCGCCCCGTCACGATGCAGCTTGAGAACCGTCGTGATCATTTCGGCGATCAATTCCTGGTTCTGGTGACTCGACGTCGCCGCGACCAGCTCCCCCACCTTCTTGTCCAGCTCAGGCTTCCCCAGGTCGTAGGCCATGCTCGCGACGTTATACGGCTCCGCGATGCAGTGGCCCCCCTCCCGGCACCGCCGGCTCTCCCCCCAACGTTCACTCCGTTCACTGGGGGGAGAAGGACGTTATCCCAGTGCGGTCAGAAGGGGCTGACCGAAGGTCCCTTTCTGACCACGGCATTCCACACCGTCTCGTAGTGGTCCCGGTCGAATTGGTCGACGTGAGGGAGCACGTACTCTTCCCAGGTGCTTCGCAGCGGGTCCGCGCCATCCCGATAGACGATGAGACCGGTGGGAATCCGGTCGAGGATCGAGCGGAGTGAAAGCGGTGTCTCCACCCGCACCCCGGTGTCTTGAGCCTCGAAGGACGCATTGACCTCGACTGCCAACCTGGCGATCGCCTCCACATACTCCGGCTTCAGCTCCGGGTAGCGGCGGGTCAACATCGCCTCGACCTGCTCGCTACCCGGGAAGCTCTTCTCCCAGATGACCCAGCGGTCGGCAAACGCCTTGTTCAGGGTTTGGGTGCCGGCATAGTCCCGGAGATCGGTTGGGTTCATGGTGCCGAAGATGCGGACATCGTCCCGAAGGGCCACGGTCTCCCCGTGGGGGAGGTCGAGGGCGGCGTAGCGGTCTAAAAGTCCGTGGAGGGCGAAAAGAGTCTCGGCACCGGCGGCGTTGAGCTCGGATAGGTTCAACAACGAAGGCCCGCGCAAGGCGCGGGTGATGTCTCCATCCTCCCAGCGGCTCTCAGTGCCTCCTTTACCGTCTCCGTGAAGCCTGGTAGATCCAATCAGGGTCACATCGCGGACTTCCCCGGTGAGTGGTATTCGGAAGTAGGGGAGTCCCATCGCCGCCGCGAATTGCTCTATGTCGTGGTCCTTGCCGGTGCCCATATGGCCGCGGACGGCGACATGGAGGGGCACCAGCCCTGGGGCGCCGGATCGTCTCGCCTGTTCGATCTGGGCGAACCGATAGAGCATCCCCAGGTCGACGTAGTAGGGGGCCGGCTCCGGGATCTTGCGTATCCGCAGGTCCCGATCCTCGAGCCCTTTCGGTATCGCGTATCGGGCGAGCTCGATGGTCGGGCCCTCGC
>JALYNX010000059.1 GCA_030772935.1 Actinomycetota bacterium
GTTCATAACGCTCCGCCAGACCGGCTTGCTCAACAGCCCGCTCGGCATCGCGCTCCCTCAGGCGGCGTTCGGCCTCCCGCTCTCGATCGTGATCCTGCGACCATTCTTTCGCAGCATCCCTCGCGACCTCGAGGATGCCGCAGCCATCGACGGCTGCGGGCCAATGCGCTTCTATTGGTCGATCATGCTCCCCTTGTCACGCCCGGTATTGAGCACGATCGCGGTCCTCACCATCGTCGGTAGTTGGAACGCCTTTCTCCTCCCGCTTCTGGTGTTGTTCCAACCCGAGCAATGGACGCTTCCAATCGGGGTCAACAACATCTCTGCCCAGTACGTCACCGACACCGCGATGATCCTGGCCTACACGACATTGGCGATGATTCCCGCTCTGATCTTCTACTTCATCGCCCAACGTCAAATCGTGACCGGCCTGACCGCGGGAGGGGTCAAGGGATGACCGCGCTCACCATCGACGGGCCGCAGCCGATTTACCGCGATCCGGAAGTGCCGGTGCCCGAACGGGTGGAGGATCTGCTGGAGCGAATGACGTGGGACGAGAAATTCGCCCAATTGGGAAGCGCTTGGGTATTTCAGCTCCTCGAAGGTGGCGTCCTTTCGCCGGAGAAGGCCGGGGAGTTGTTGCGGAACGGGTTGGGACACGTGACCAGGGTTTCGGGCGCTAGCAATCTCGATGCCGAAGCAGCGGCGAAAGTCGCCAACTCCATCCAGGAATTCCTGGTGAACGAGACCCGCCTCGGGATACCCGCCATCATCCACGAGGAGATCTGCTCGGGATTGATGGCCCGAGACTCGACCGTGTTCCCCCAGGCGATAGGGGTGGCGAGCACCTGGGAGCCGGCTCTTACCCAGGCCATGGCCGATGTGGTTCGCCTGCAGATGAGGGCCATGGGCGCCCATCAGGGTCTTTCACCGGTGCTGGACATCTGTCGCGATCCGCGCTGGGGTCGAGCCGAGGAGACCTTCGGAGAGGACCCCTATCTGGTGGCGAGCATGGGTGTCGCCTTCGTCCGCGGTCTGCAGGGCGATCAGCTGACGGACGGTGTCCTGGCAACTGCGAAGCATTTCGTCGGTTACGGCGCCTCGGAAGGGGGGCTGAATTGGGCCCCGGCTCATATCCCCGCCCGGGAGCTGCGCGAGGTGTTCCTGCATCCTTTCGAGGCGGTGGTCAAGACGGCCGACTTGCAGTCGATGATGAACGGCTATCACGAGCTGGACGGTGTGCCATGCGCCGCCGACAGGGACCTGCTGACTGGTCTGCTTCGTGACGACTGGGGTTTTGAAGGCTCGGTGGTCTCGGACTACTTCTCCGTTCGCCAGCTGGCCGACTACCACCATCTCGCCGAGGACAGTGTTGGGGCCGCCTCGATCGCACTATCCGCAGGTGTGGATGTCGAGCTGCCGAGCACCGACTGTTATGGGAGCCCTCTGTTGGAAGCGGTCAAATCCGGTGCGGTGAGCCAATCGGTAGTGGACACCGCGGTGCGAAGGGTGCTGGGGAACAAATTCGAACTGGGTTTGTTCGAGCAGCCATTTGTGGCGCCAGATGGTCTTTCCTCGGTGGCCGGCACCACCGATCACCAGGAATTGGCGCGCAGAATCGCACAGAAGAGCATGGTTCTGCTCAAGAACGACGGGGTCCTCCCTCTCCGCGCCGAAGTCGGGTCGATTGCGGTGATAGGGCCGAACGCCAGCGCTGCCCGGAACATGTTCGGCGACTACACCTACCCAGCCCACATCGAATCCCTCTTGGAGATGCGGAACAGGGAGAACGTCTTCTCCATACCCCTTCCGGACGACGCGTTGGTAGATGATCCCTCCCTGACCGTTCCGACCGTGCTCGAGGTCTTGAGCGACCGATTGGGCGCAAAGGTGCGTTATGCGGCAGGCTGTGACGTCCAGACCGATGCGCGAGACAGGTTCGAGGAGGCGATCGCCCTCGCCGCCGAGTCGGATGTTGCGATCTTGGTGATGGGCGACAAGTCGGGGCTCACCGAAGACTGCACGAGTGGGGAGGGCAGGGACCGCCTGTCTCTCAACCTCCCTGGAGCCCAAGAGGACCTGATACGCGCTGTCGTTGCCACGGGGACTCCGGTGATCCTGGTCCTCATCGCCGGCCGACCGACAGCAAGCGCATGGGCCCACGAAAACTGTGCGGCGGTCATCGCGGCCTGGCTTCCCGGCCAGGAGGGCGCGTCGGCCATCACCGACGTGCTCACCGGCGAGTTCAACCCTGGTGGGAAGCTGGCGATGTCGCATCCCCGCTCGGCGGGTCAGATCCCGGTCTTCTACGGGCACAAGGTGTCAGGTGGGCGCTCCCACTGGAAAGGCGACTACGTGGACGGACCGGTGGAGCCCCTCTATCCGTTCGGGCACGGCCTGAGTTACACAACCTTTGAAGTTTCGGACATCGAGGTGACCAGCGGGGAAGTCGGATGGAATGACACAGTCACGGTCACTGCCCGCGTGACCAACACCGGGGAGCGGGGCGGAGACGAGGTCGTCCAGCTCTACATTCGCGATCCCAAGGCCAGTGTCACCAGACCCGTGCTCGAGTTGAAGGCCTTTACTCGAGTCGAGCTACCTGCAGATAGCTCGACTCGGGTCACATTCACGCTCCCGGTCGGCCAGATCGGGTTTCACGACCACGATCTCCAATATGTGGTGGAGCCGGGACGGATCGACGTCTTCGTCGGTACCTCCTCGGTCGACCTCGTCGAAGCCGGCTCGTTCACCGTGGTTCCCGACGCTTCGGGGCGCGCGGCGGAGAAGGTGTTCGACGGCACGGTCGAGGTCAGGAGCGCCTAATTGTTGGGTGGCGCCTCGCTGATATCGGCGAGCGTGGAGCCGGACTGACGATCGATTGCCAGGTCGCCCAGGGTCACGATTCCGACCAGACGCTCGTCCTCGATGACCGGAAGCCTTCTGACCTTGTGGTCGCGCATCAGATCGAGGGCGGTTTCCACCGACGCATCCGGCGCAATCGAGATGACTTCTTCGTCGAGGAGGCTGGCCACCTGAACCTCGGCTGGATCGGCTCCATCGGCCAGGGCTCGGACGACGAGGTCGCGATCAGTGATGATCCCGGCGACTCTTCCGCTCTCGTCGAGGACGATCACGTCGCCGATATCGGCGTCCCGCATGATTCGGGCCGCGTCTTCGATCGTTGCCTGACCCCGAACGGTCCGGGGGTCGGTCGTCATCAACTCATCGATGGTTTGAGGCATGGTCTCTCCTTTGGTCTTCATGATGTTCTCCTAGGTCGATCTCAGCCCGCCGGGCTGGCGTCGCACTCAGGGTGCTCACAACTGCAGAACGGCCCGCTGCTCACACTGGTGCGACAGTTCTCGCTACAGAATTTGCTGCCGTCCAACACCTGACAGGTGCAAGGCGCATGACTGCAAAACAACTTCTCCTCCTTTGGATACGTCGCAAACGACATACCCCCGATCAGCAGTGTCGAAACCGGATCTCGGGTTTGGGGTCCCGGAAGCCGGGGTAGGCGAGACGGCATGACTGAGAACCCAGACCAACCCCACGACTTCTCGAACACAGTGGTAGCCGTCGTCGAGAGGTCGTCAGATGTGGACGCCGCGCTCGGCCTATTGACCGCCGCAGGGCTGGAAGCTGAGGTCCTTCGTTGCGAATCCGGGCGCTCCCACCTCGATGCCAACCCCGACACCGGGCTCGTCGCCACGTTGCGCCAGCTTGCTCGCGCCTTGGGTGACGAGACAAGGATCCTGAATCACCTGGACAGTGCCTTGGCCAAAGGGAGCACCGTCATCTCGGTGGCGGTGGAACCCGACCAGGCAACGACTGCGGGCACGATTCTCGAACAACACCATGGCAAGTACCTCTGGCGATTCGGAGAGTGGAGTTTCAACCGAATCGGAACCGGCGACGAGGAGGGGCAAGACGAAGAGGAAGAGGGCAGCGACACCGGTGAAGAAACGACTCGAGAGGGAACTCGAGACCTGCGCAACGGGTCCTGACCCTCACGGCATGGCTCAAACAACGGAGGGGCCCCGCCAAGGGTGGGGGCCCCCCTCCGTTGGTCAGCTGTTGGCCAATTCCTGGTAGAGGGCGAGGACGGGGAGCCATCCCTCGTCGTAGTTGACGCGGGATGACGTCGCGATATCACCGAGCCGATCCCAGCCCCGATGCTCCAACTCGACCCTGGTGCCACCTTCGAAGGGGTTGAACCGAACCTCGACTTCCGTCGAGACAACCGGCTCCTCGGTCGGATGCCAGGCAAGCACAACACGATGGGGCGGCTCCCACGCCAGAATCTCCGCCCATTCCCACTCGGTGCCGTCGTCCACCACCTCGAACACCTTTCCACCGCTCCAC
>JALYNX010000060.1 GCA_030772935.1 Actinomycetota bacterium
CCAGCGGCGATCCTGAACAACAGGCTGTATCCGATCTGGCCGGCGCCGCCGGTGACCGCAACCCGCAGTGGTTGGTTACTCATGTGTCGGTCAAGCTACGCGGCACGCCCTAGGCGAGGAAATCGAGAGCGATATCCATTTGTGGTGCGGAATGTGTGATCCACCCCACCGAGATGATGTCGACCCCGGTGGCCGCGATCGACCGCACGTTGTCCAGCGTCACCCCACCCGAGGCCTCGGTCACCACTCGCCCTTCCGTCTTCTCCACTGCGAGCCGAAGGGTTTCGAGGTCCATGTTGTCGAGGAGCACTCGATCGGCTTCGGTGGCCAACACCACTTCGAGTTGCTCCAGGTTCTCGACCTCCACCTCGACCATGACATCAGGCCCCACCCGTTCTCGCGCCGCCTTCACCGCCGACTCGATGCCACCGCTCGCTGCGATGTGGTTGTCCTTGATCAGCACCGCGTCGAACAACCCCAGACGGTGATTGACCCCACCCCCGGTCAACACCGAGTACTTGTCGAGGAGGCGCATGCCCGGCATCGTCTTACGGGTGTCCGAGATCCGGGCGCCTGTCCCTTCCACAGCGGTCACGAAGAGGGCAGTCGCAGTCGCCACCCCCGACATCCGACCCAGGAGGTTGAGGGCTGTGCGCTCGGCGCGGAGCAGGGACCTCGCCAGGCCGGCCACGGTTGCGATTACCTGACCTGGAGAAACCAGGTCTCCGTCCCCGACCAACGGAGTCAAGGTCGAGACCGGGTCTATGGATTCGAACACGTAGGCGGCGACTTCGAGACCGGCCACCACACCCGCGGAGCGGGCCACCATCTCGGCCCGGGCCAGGGCCTCCTCAGCGATGCATGCGTCGGTGGTGACGTCGCCCAACGTGCCGAGGTCTTCGGCAAGGGCCCGCCCGACCACATCGGCGTAGGCCCAACGCTCGATCATGTGACCGCCACCAGGTCTGCTCGGGTGGGATCGATGAGGGTCCGATGCTCCTGCATCGGATCGGGCTCCGGATAGTCGGCGCGATAGTGGCCCCCCCGTGATTCGCTTCGACGGAGCGCAGCCAACACCACCATCAGGGAAAGGTCGGCAGCCACCCTCCCGGCGATGGTGCGGCGCAGGACGTTGTCGAGCTCCAGCAGATGATTGCGTGCCTCCCAAAGCCCGGCTCCGGTTCGGACCAGCCCGACCCGGTCCCACATGATCTGACGAAGCTCTTCCAGGGCAGGACCGGCAACCAGGGGAAGGTCGAATGCTTCCTTGGGCGCCCTCGGCTCTCCACTGGGCTCGACCAGATTGCGCCCGACATCGACGGAGACCCTGGCCCCGAAGACCAGGCCTTCGAGAAGGGAGTTGGAGGCAAGCCGGTTGGCACCGTGCACGCCACTGGAACTGCACTCCCCAACCGCCCAGAGGCCTTCGATCGATGTCCGGCCGGAACTGTCGGCGTCGATGCCACCCATGTAGTAGTGAGCGGCAGGCGACACCGGCAGCAAATCCTGCTCCGGGTCGAGACCCACGGAATGGGCATGGGCGTTCACCGTGGGAAACCGGTCGGCGAAGTTGATCAACGAACGAGCATCCAGGTAGGCGCCCATCCCCTTGTCGTATTGCCAGAAGATCGCCCTGGCGACGATGTCCCGAGGAGCCAGTTCGGCCATCGGGTGGTACTGGTCCATGAATCGACGGCCATGAGCGTCGACGAGGATGGCGCCCTCTCCTCGCAGCGCCTCGGTGAGCAGTGGCATCGGGTCTTTTCCGGCGAGGAGTGCCGTGGGATGGAACTGGACGAATTCGAGGTCGGCCAGACGGACACCGACCCGGCCCGCCATGGCGATCCCGTCGCCGGTGACACCCGGAGGGTTGGTGGTGCGTGAATAGAGACGGCCGGCGCCACCCGTCGCCAGAACCACTGCGGGAGCGAGGATCACCTCGCGTTGCTTGCCGTCGACCGTAACCACTCCAACAACCCGGCCCTCAGCCATGACCAAGTCGACGACCCTTCGCTCGATGATCTGGATCCGATCGGTTGATTGCACCGCAGCTGTCAGTGCGCGCATCACCTCGGCCCCGGTGGCGTCACCGTCGGCGTGAACGACCCTTCTCCTCTGGTGACCGCCTTCCTGACCCAGCGAGAGGCCACCGTCATCGTCACGATCGAACTCGGCGCCCAGCCTGATCAGATTCTCGATGGCAGCCGGCCCCCCGGTTGTCAAGACATCCACCACGTCTCGCACCGCCAGGCCTCCTGACACGTTGAAGGTGTCGTCGGCATGCTGTTGGGGCGAGTCCTCTTCGGAGAGGGCGACGGCGATCCCTCCCTGGGCCCACCAGGTGGACCCCATCTCGGGCGCCGAAATCACATAGGCGCGGGGAAGGCCGAGGGCAACGGTGAGCCCGGCCACCCCTGCACCGACGATCAAAGGAGCGTCGAGACGCGAGATCTCCGTCATCTGGTGCCTCTAGTCCTTACGGCCGACCTCGAGCATCCGGGAGACCGCCCTCCGCGCTCGCTCGGCGATGTCCGGATCGATCTCGACCTGATGGGTGAGGGTGGCGAGAGAATCCCTGATGTTGTGCAGGGTGATCCGCTTCATGTGGGGGCAGAGGTTGCAGGGGCGGATGTACTCGGTGCCCGGAGTCTGGCTGGCGACATTGTCTGCCATCGAGCACTCAGTGATCATCATCACCCGGTCCGGTTGGTTGGTGGTGACCCATTGGATCATCCCGTAGGTTGATCCCACGTAGTCCGCTTCTGCCAGGACGTCCGGTGGGCACTCGGGATGGGCGATGACCTTGATCCCATTGGCCCCAAGTCGGTAGTCGGCGATCTCCTGGCCGGTGAACCGCTCATGAACGATGCAGGAGCCTTCCCAAAGGACGACTTCGATATCTGTCTGGCTGGCAACCCACATCCCCAGGTACTGGTCAGGCGTGAAAATCACCTTGTCGACCCCGAGCGACTCGACAACGGCGACGGCGTTGCTCGAGGTGCAGGTGATGTCCGACTCCGCTTTCACCTCGGCGGAGGTGTTGACATAGGTGACCACCGGAACACCGGGATGCTGTTCCCTGAGGGCGCGCACATCGGCGCCGGTGATCCCGTCGGCCAATGAGCAGCCCGCTCGAAGGTCGGGGATCAACACCGTCTTCTCCGGGTTGAGGATCTTGGCGGTCTCCGCCATGAAGTGAACTCCGGCAAGGACGATGACGTCGGCCTCGGTGTCGAGCGCGATCTGGGCCAAGGCCAAGGAATCACCCTTGATGTCGGCAGCCAGATGGAAGATGTCCGGCGTCATGTAGTTGTGGGCGGCGACGATCGCATTGCGCTCTTTCTTCCACCAGTTGATCTCGTCGATCAAAGGCTGGAGCGCGACAACCTCCGCCTCGGGGAGTACATCCGTGGCGCGGGTGATGGCGATCGGTGTCATCTACGGGAAGTGTAAGACCCACCACGAGCCAGGATCCCGGGCACGCCGGGCGGCACTCACATGTGGGCGATGATGGCCTCGCCGAATTCCGAAGTCTTGACCTCGGTGGCGTCGTCGGTGAGCCGGGCGAAGTCATAGGTGACTGTTCGGGCTGCGATGGCCCCCTCGAGACCGGCGATGATCCGGTCGGCCGCCTCTCCCCAGCCCAGGTAGCGAAACATCATCTCCCCCGAGAGGATCAGAGACCCCGGGTTCACCTTGTCCAGGCCGGCATACTTCGGAGCGGTGCCGTGAGTCGCCTCGAACACGGCATGGCCGGTCACAAAGTTGATGTTGCCACCGGGGGCGATCCCGATTCCTCCCACTTGGGCGGCCAACGCATCGGACAAGTAGTCACCGTTGAGGTTGGTGGTTGCGATCACCTCGTAGCTGGCGGGGCGGGTGAGGACCTGTTGCAGCATGGCGTCGGCAATCACGTCCTGGACCAGGAGCTTGTCGCCCGGTTTCCCACCGCAGTCCTCCCACGAGACCGCCACGTCGGAGAACTCCTCGCGCACCAGTTCGTAGCCCCAGCTGCGGAAGGCACCTTCGGTGAACTTCATGATGTTCCCCTTGTGGACCAGGGTCACCGACTTTCGCCCATTGGCCAGGGCATGTTTGATCGCGGCCCGGATCAGACGCTTGGAGCGGGTGATGGATATCGGCTTGATCCCGACCCCCGAGTCTTCAGCGACATCCCACCCGTATTCGGCTTTGAGGAAACCGATCAGCTTCGAGGCGTCTTCGCTGCCCTGCTCCAGCTCGAGGCCGGCGTAGACGTCCTCGATGTTCTCCCGAAAGATGATCATGTCGACGAGGTTCGGTTCCTTCACCGGAGAAGGGACCCCTTCGAACCAGCGGATCGGGCGCACGCAGGCGTAGAGATCGAGGATCTGGCGAAGGGCCACGTTGAGGGAGCGAAAACCACCTCCCACCGGTGTGGTCAGTGGGCCCTTGATCCCCACCAAATAGGTGGCAAACGCCTCAACCGTCTCGTCCGGGAGCCAAGACCCGACTGCGTTGTGTGCCTTCTCCCCCGCGAGGACCTCCATCCAGTTGACCTTCCTGGAGTCCCCGTATGCCTTCTTCACTGCGCCATCGAACACACGAACCGAGGCAGCCCAGATATCGGGCCCGGTCCCGTCGCCCTCGATGAAGGGGAGGATTGGGTCGTCGGGCACGGCGAGACCGTCCGGGCCCATGGTGATGGGTGTGGCCATAAAAGGAGACTCCTGGAGGAACGCTTACGGAGTCACGGACACTAGCAGAGGCTTCTGTTCGGCCAGAGGGCCGTCACCCGCGGCGGCCGCGGGCCGCGGTGAGTGTGTTGACCAGCAGCATCGCCCTGGTCATCGGGCCCACCCCGCCAGGCACCGGGGTGATCGCCCCAGCAACCTCCCGGACCGATTCGAAGTCGACATCCCCAACCATCCCCTTGTCGGTCCGATTGATCCCGACATCGATCACCGTCGCTCCCGGCTTCACAAAATCTGCGGTTACCAACTCTGCAGCGCCTACCGCTGCAACCAGGATGTCGGCCTCGCGAGCCATTTCAGCCAGATCCTTGGTCTGGGAATGACCAATCGAAACTGTGGCATCCACGCCCCGACTCGCCAGCATCAAAGCCAGGGGCCGGCCAACCAGGAACGATCGCCCGATGACAACGGCCCTGGCCCCGGTGATCGGAATCTCGTAGTGACTGAGGATTCTCATGATCCCGCTCGGCGTGCAGGGC
>JALYNX010000061.1 GCA_030772935.1 Actinomycetota bacterium
GCACCCAGGTCCTCGACCTGGGTGCTCTTCAGGTGCCGTTCGAGATGGTTAGCGAGGCCGGTTCGTCCGGTCGTCGGTGGGCATGTTGGGTGGGGGCTCGGCAGCGGACGCCTTCACAATGGGAGGCAGGTAGTTGTCCTGTAGCGACTGAAGCCTCGACCAGAACTCGGCAGGTTCCGGGCTCACTGCGGGAGCCAGGTAGTTGTCCTGCAGAGACTGAAGCCTCGACCAGAACTCGGCAGGTGCCGCGCTCACCGCCGGGGCCGATGGGACGAAAGCTTCCACTTCGGCCACGTCGCTCTGCGTGTTCTGGAAGACAGCGAACGCTGCCCCGACCAGGATCGCCGCCAACCCGAGCCCGACCGCCAGTCGGGGCTTCAGAACCGGTCGATTAATCGTGATGGTCATTTCTTGTCCTTTCATCCCTCAACTACGTCGTAGATCTCGTCGGCAACCAGGCCGTGCGCCTCGCGGTGAACCCGGTTCGCAGCTTCGGCGCTATCAGCCTCGACCAGACAGAAGATCTTTCCTGCGTCCTGATCGACCCAGTACCGGAGATAGCTCACTCCGTGTCTCCCCTGGGTTTCGAGGTCTTTGGTGTGCGCGGTCGCTACATCGGCGGCCGACACTCCTCCCTCGATGCTGTGAACGTCCATGAACAGTGACATGTGCACCTCCTCATCGATTGTCGATGTCACCTTTGGGAACGTACGGAGGGCACCGTTACCGGACATCGGGGCGTACCCCTAGAAACCGTGAGGGCGTACCCATATTGGGGATCACAGTGAGGGGAGCACTTTGGCGCCGCAGGAGCCCCTCAGCCAGCCTGTGTTCGGTTCCCCGGGGCGAGCTATTGCTCCCCGATTACATTCTCAACGGCGTGACCAACGGCATGACGACCCGGGAGGAATGGACCAATTGGGTCGGCAATCAGTCATTCACGCCCAAGGCCGTGGTTCGAGTCGATTCGGAGTCCGACGTCGAGCACGAGGTCGGCGAGGCGTTTGCCAAGGGATACGGTGTCCGAACCGTCGGGACAGGACATTCGTTCACCCCGATCGTCGAGACCGATGTGTTATTGGACACCAGCTCGCTTCGGGGAATCACCGACGTCGACTCATCCCGACTGACGGTCACGGCTCGACCCAAGACCACCATCGGAGATTTTGGGGATCCACTTTGGGAGCACGGCCTGGCCCTAGCCAACCAAGGCGACATCGACACCCAGGCAATCGCCGGTGCCATCGCCACCGCGACGCACGGTTCAGGAAGGAGACAACCCAACTTCTCAGCCGCTCTCGAAGGCGCAAGGATGGTCGACGGGATGGGGAACGTCGTGGAGGTCTCACGCGAGAAGAACTCCGATGTGCTGGCGGCCCTTCAGACCTCGATCGGCCTGCTCGGCATCATGACCGAGGTCACGCTAAAGGTCGTGCCGGCATACGACCTTCACGCCAGGGTCGACATCATGAAGTACGACCAGGTGATGGAGCTATTCGAGTCGGACATGGAGGAGTACCGCCATTACGGCCTGTTCTGGATGCCGACCGACGCGTCGGCAGCTCTCTACAACCTTCACGACGCCCGAGCCGACGACTGTGTGGTCAAGCGCTATCGCGAGGTCGAGCCCGGTGCACCGCCCGGAGACCTGTCACCCAACGAGCGCGTGGACCGCTCCTACCGCATCTACCCGATGATCTACGACCCCAACTTCCACGAGGTCGAGTATTTCCTGCCAATCGAACAGACCCGCGAGATCATGGACGAGATGCGCAAGCTGATGATGCGATGGCTTCCGCTCAGCGTCTATCCGCTGGAGATCCGTGTGGTGGCGGGCGACGACGCTTGGTTGAGCCCGAACTATCAGCGAGACAACCTTGTCGTGTCCATCTCCGGCGAGCCCGGAACCGAGTATTGGCCCTACCTCCGTGCCTGCGACAGCCTCTTCGCAGAGTACGGGGGCCGGCCTCATTGGGGAAAGATCCATTTCATGACCCCCGACCGCATCGCCCGACTGTTCCCCCGCTACGAGGACTTCGTGACGATGCGGAGACGCTTCGACCCGAATGGAACCTTTCTCAATCCACACTTGCGCGCTCTGTTCGAGTAGCCAGCAGCTCGCGCATCGAGGGCTCACTTCAAAAGGCCCAAGAAGAAACGAGACTCCTGTGCAGTTGGTCCTCGCTGGTGTAAGCAAGCGGCCGGCTTCGGACACATAACATCGCAGAAAGGCAGATGTGTCACGAAGTAGTGCTGTCGACCATCAGATTGACTCTGGGCTGCGCTTCGACCCGCTCTTCCAGGCCCACTACGACGCCATCTATCGATATTGCGTCCGACGATTGGGAAGATCTGACGCCGAGGATGCCGCGGCTGACGTATTTGCCGTGGCCTGGCGTCGTATCGACGAACTGCCTCCCGATGACAAGAGCCGCGCCTGGCTATTCGGGGTTGCCCACAAGGTGGTCGGGAATCAGTATCGAAGCCGATCCCGTCGCAGCAGGCTTTCGACTCGTCTCGACGCGACCGCAACCGACGGTGGGCGAACGGAATCGGATCCGGGACCCAGCGACGAGGTCGAGCTGCTTCATGAGGCGCTCAACGAGCTGAGCTCCAATGACCGGGAACTGCTCCGCCTCTCCGCCTGGGACGATCTGACCAGAAGCGAGATCGCCTACGTCCTCGGCATCAGGGAGAACGCTGTTGACCAACGGCTTCATCGTGCCCGGTCACGGTTGAAAACGCGCTTCGACCATCTCAACAACCAGTTGTCACAAACCGGACCAAAGGAAGCCTCCGCATGATCGAACTGTTGCAACGCTCTGACCCGGCGAGGGGACTCGAAACTGACAAGACCCGGCTCCGTGCCAAGGTTGACGAGCGAATCGGGATCACACCACCACTTCGACCGGTGCCATCGAGGAGCCGCCGCCCTTGGGTCATCGCCGCCGCGGCGTTTGCAGTCGTGATCGTTTTCGCCATCCCGTCGATCCTCAACCGGGAATCTCCGTCCGTTTTCGCCGAGTCGCTCGATGGCATCACCGATTTGCCTGGGGTCCAGGCTGCGATCCCCTTGGCATCGGGCGGTCTGCAGGCGATGGCCGTCGACGGCCAAACCATCTGGGTGATGACCACCCTGCAGAATATTCTCCAGCAGGTCTCTGCGAATTCGGCAGAAGTTGAAGCAACCCACGAGATCGATGCCCGCGTCGAGGGTCTGGTCGTAGGCGGCGGGTTTGTCT
>JALYNX010000062.1 GCA_030772935.1 Actinomycetota bacterium
CAGATGAAGATGTTTCTCACCCGGCTCGGCTTCAACTCGAAGATGATCATCACCGGTGACCTGACCCAGACCGATCTACCCGAGAACCGACACTCCGGGCTGAACGTGGTTCGCGAGATCCTTCGCGACATCCCCGGAGTCGCCTTCGTTGAGTTGACCGCTCGAGACGTGGTGCGGCATCGCATAGTGGCCTCCATCGTCGAGGCCTATCAGCGTTTCGAAAGTGAGCGCAAGTGATGCCCCGCCCCACCTTGCTGCGAATTGCGATCTTTGTGGTGGTGGTCGCGGCCACCTGGGGGGTGCTCTCGGCGGGGACCAACCTAACGACACCTGACCTTGAGGTAGGCGATATTGCCGACCAGGAGTACTCGGCGCAACGCTCCGATGAGGTAATCGACGTAGACGAGACCGAGAGGCTCGAACAGACAGCCCGAGATGCCGTCATTCCGATCCGGGATTCCAACATCGAGCTCGAGAACGAAGTCCGTGAGCAGATCAACGCCCTGTTCGACGATGTGGTGGCGCTCGCTGTGGCCGAGGATCCGGTCACCACTCCCACCACTCTTCCTGAGCCGACGGCACCCGTCGATGAGGAGACGACCGAACCGTTGGAGCCCGCCATTCTGAGCGGGGTGGTATTCCTCGACATCGAAGGCGACGGGATCTACCAACCCGACACGGAAGCCGCACGCGTTGACCGTGGTTTGGAGCGGGTCAATGTCCAGGTGACCGTGGGAGAGCAGGTGGAGACCATCGGCACCGCGGCCGACGGGTCATGGTCGATTGAGGTGGCGCCCGGCTCGGCGATCATCGCTATCGATGGTGATGATGCTCAGATCCCGGCGGGCTTCGTGGTCGGAACCGACAATCTCAACCAACTGGTGGAATGTGATGCCGGTCAGGAGTGCAGCTCGACCCCAATCGGGTTCGAGGTCAATCTGCGCGCAGTCGAGGAGATCACCGCCGCGGTCATAGCCGAACATCCATCGATCGCCGAGCCCGCGGTGGAAGTACTGGCAGCGGTGGCACGTGACGACGTGATTCGGGCCGCCCTCGGAGAGGCCAACCATCTCGACCAGGTCATTCGCACCGCGACCATCAATCGGGTCAACGAATTGTTCGGGCTTCGGGTCACTCCCGAAGACCTTCCCATCATCAGTGCCCGGCAACGGTCAAACCCTCCTTTCGTCTTCTACGGCGATGCGGTTCCCCCGGCTCAGAACATGGAAGCGAGTGAAGCTGCCGGTGAGGTGGTGGCCACTTACCTGCAAGCCAACTACCTGATTGATCCACTCCAGACTGCGGCAGCACAGGAGGCTGCGGCTGGAGAGGTGACAGCGGACCCGGTGACCAAGGCCTACACCGCCGGCGAGATCATCGTGCGTTCCGGTGAGCCTGTCACCAAGCTGATTCTGGATGCGATTGCCCAGGTGGGCTCTTCGCGACCCGCCGGACAGAACCAGGCCGGTCTTCTAGCGGTAATCGTGGTCTTGATCGGGATGCTCGGCCTCTATCTGGCCCGTTTCCGAGCCGAGTTCTGGTCTCGCCCCCGGATGGTGGCCCTGCTCGGGATCTTGGTCGTCCTCGCCGCCGGCGCAGTGCGGGCCACCACGCTGATCCGAGATGAGACCTCGTGGTACGTGCTGCCGGCGGTGGCTTTCGGTTTCATGACCGCGGTCCTCTTCGACGCCCGGATCGCGGTTCTCATGGCGTTGTCGGTTGGTGTGCTTACGGCCGTGGGCACCGGTGACATCGGGATCACGGTCTACGGCATCCTCGCCACCATGGCCCCGATCCCATTTGTGAGCGCGGTCAGCAGTCGAGGCGCCTTCCGCAATGCGGTGGTCTTCTCCGCCCTCACCGCAGCCGTAGTGGCCAGTGCAACCTCGTGGTTCTTCCATGTCTCCCTTGATGCCTCGACGATCGAGGTGATCGGGCTGTCCGTTGTTTGGGCGTTTGGAGTCTCGGCGATGGCGTCGTTGATCGGCTTGGCCGGGCTTCAGTTCTTCGAAGCGGCCTTTGACATCACCACCACTCTGGGCTTGCTCGACCTCACCGATCGCAATCACCAGGGGCTGCAGCTGCTCCAGGAGAAGGCATTCGGGACTTTCAACCATTCGCTGATGGTCGGCACCCTGGCCGACGCCGCCTCCAGGGCTATCGGTGCCAACGCCCTCCTGGCGCGAGCCATGGCCTACTACCACGACCTGGGGAAGACGGAGAACCCGACCTACTACATCGAGAACCAGTTCGGGATCCCCAACCCCCACGATTTCCTCACTCCCGAGGAGTCAGCCGACATGATCCGCCGTCATGTGACCGATGGGGTCGCCCTCGCTCGACAGTTCAAAATCCCATCCGACGTGGCCACAGGGATCGTCAGCCATCATGGCGACGGGATCATGCGCTTCTTCTACGAGAAGGCTCGCAGTCAGCGGGGGGACGCCGTCAAACCAGACGATTTCCGTCACATCGGTCACAAACCGAAGACTGCAGAGTCGGCGATCGTGATGCTCGCCGACTCCCTCGAGGCTGCATGTCGGGCGGTGTTCCAGACTGAGGAACCAACGCCAGAGGCCATCGAGAAAGTGGTCAATCGAGTCATCGACGAGAAGCTGGACGACGGCCAACTCCAGGAGTCGCCACTCACCCAATTCGAGATGACCCAGGTGAGAAAGGCCTTCTTCGAGTCGCTGGTCGGGCATTATCATCAGCGGATCGCGTATCCGAACTTCCCCGGGACCTGATGGACGATCCTTCCAGTACCAAGCTCGGCCAGTGAGCGTTTTCCTGGCCGACGAACAAGGTGAGGAGCTTGATCTCGGCGGGATGAGGACCCTCGCCGAGCTGGTCATCTCGAAAGAGGGCTACCCCAAGGAGACCGAACTCACCCTTCTCTTCGTCGACGAGGACGAGATGTCCTCCTACAACGAGCGTTTTCTCAATCGGAGCGGGCCGACGGACGTGCTCGCCTTTCCCGTTGAGGACCTCATCCCGGGGGTGGCGCCCGATCCCGACCCGTCCGGGCCGCCGGTGATGATCGGGGACGTGATCATCGCGCCCGCCTATGTCAAACGGCAGGCCGGCGAGATGGGGGTCAACTTCGACGACGAGATGGCATTGATGGTCACTCACGGGATCCTTCATCTCATGGGCTATGACCATCAGGCCGACGGCGACGCCTCAGCTATGGAGAGTCGTGAGATCGAGCTCCTCGCCCAGGTTGGGAAGAAACGACGATGAGCGTCGCCGTGACGATCCTGGCCGTGGTCTGCCTGGTGATGGCGGCGTGGCTGCGTGCCGCGGGAACTGCAGTCACCCGGATCCCTCGGGCGGATGCGCTCCGCGACAGTGCCGAGCAAGTGAGGGGCGCCGCCACGGTCGCTGGACTGTTGGAAGACCGAGAGTTGATCAATCCGGCGGTGAGCGTCGTTGCGGTTGCGCTGCTGGTGATTTCCGCAGTCCTCGGCACCGCGCTATTGACGGCCGGAGCCGGCCTCGGTGAATCCATTGGCTACGCCATGGCCATCGGCCTTTCGGTGTTCTTCATTGGGGATCTGGTTCCACGACAGGTCGGGCGTCACCGAACCCGGATGATTGCCTACCGCTCGGCCGCATTGTTGGCGGTGGCGATCCGTTTCGGGGGTTGGGCCAACGACCTGCTTCCCGAGCCCGACTCTGAGGACTCGGATCGGGAACCGCCATCGGCCTCGGAGGAAGCCGAGGAACAGGAACGAGAGCTGATCGACTCGGTGCTCGAATTCGGCGAGACCATGGTTCGCGAGGTGATGACCCCCCGCCCCGACATGATCACCGTGCAGGTGACCGCCAGCATCGACGAACTGGTCAACATCGCGACCAAGGAAGGCTTCTCGCGAGTGCCGATCACCGACAACGGCGACGTAGTGGGGCTGATCATCGTCAAGGATCTCCTGCCCTTGCTCACAGATAGCCAGCGACCGGCATCGCTGAGAGAGGTGATGCGGCCGGTCGAATTCGTCCCGGAAACCAAGTTGGCCTCTGCGCTGCTGGCTGAGATGCAGTCGAGGAGGGTGCATCAAATGATCGTCGTCGACGAGTACGGCGATGTCGCCGGGCTGGTGACGATCGAGGATCTCATCGAGGAGCTGGTCGGCGAGATAAGCGACGAGACCGACGAGCACGAGTCGTTCATCGTCAACCGCCCCGACGGTGGGTGGGATGTCGATGCCAGGGTGCCTGTCGAGGAAGTGGCTGACGCCGCCGGCGTGAATCTCCCCGAGGTGGAGTGGGACACCGTCGGCGGTCTGGTGCTCGGTCTGGCAGAGCGGATTCCCGATGAGGGGGAGCAGTTCGACTTCGGCCCGCTCCGGTTCACGGTCACCAGCATGCAAGGTCGGCGCGTGTCCAAGGTGACGGTGACGGCGTCGAACACCGTCGACTCCAGATGAAGTCCGGCTTCGTCCCGGTGGTGGGACGCCCCAACGTCGGAAAGTCGACACTGGTAAACAAACTGGTCGGCTCCAAGGTTTCGATCACGTCCTCCAAGCCGCAGACAACACGGAACGTGATCCGGGGAGTGGTCAACGGGCCCGATCCTGAGGACCCGACCTATCAGATGGTCCTCCTCGACACACCGGGCTTGCACAAGCCCAAGACCGACCTCGGCGATCGGCTCAACGCCCTGGTCTACGGCACCCTGGGGGAGGCCGATGTGGTCATGTTCATGATCGACGCGGCGATGCCGATCGGCCCCGGTGACCGCCTCATTGCCGAGCGGCTCAAGACCGCCGACTCGGAGGTGGTGTTGGCCGTCAACAAGATCGACAGTGCCGGTCGGGGCGAGGTCATCGAGCAACTGGCTAAAGCAGGGGATTGGGATTTCGCCTCGTACGTCCCGGTGTCAGCAATCGAAGGAGTCGGGCTGGACGACCTGGTCGACGAGATTGCCCAACGTCTGCCTGAGGGCCCCCGCTACTACCCGCCCGGGATGACCACCGACCAACCCGAGAGCTTGGTGATCGGCGAGATCGTCCGGGAGAAATTCCTCGAACGCCTCAACGACGAGTTGCCCCACTCGTTGTTGGTGAGTGTCCAGGATCTCGAGCAACGCCCCGACGGCTTGATCGACATCTCGGCCCGGGTCATCGTCGAGCGCAAGAGTCAGAAGGGGATCGTGATCGGGAAGGGCGGCTCGCTGTTGAAGATCGCAGGAACCGAGGCTCGTCAGGATCTCGAGGTTCTGTTGGGAAACAGGGTGAACCTGAGTCTCCACGTGACAGTGGAGAAGGACTGGCAACGCAGCCCACAGCTGCTGGATCGATTCGGCTTCACCACCGCCTGAGGTTCAGGGCGCGTACAGGGCGTCGCAGAGGTCGGCGAGGTCGGTGTCCTTGTGAGTCAACCCGCCTTCGGAGTGGGTCGACATCCGCAGGGTGACCTTGTTCCAGCGGATGTCGATGTCCGGGTGGTGGCCGGCCTTCTCAGCGAACACTGCAACCTCGGCGACGAACCCGATCGACTCGACAAAATCCGGGAACTCGAAGGTGCGAGCCATCTCGTTGCCGGAGCGGCTCCAGTCGGGATGATTGTCCAGAAACTCCGTGATCTCGACATCGGAGAGTAAGGCCACGTGGTCACCTTATCGCCCACGATGTTTCCAAGTACCAAGTACCAAGTACCAAGTACGAATGGTTCAGGCTTCTAGCCTGAACCATTCATGGCCATCCGACACGATCAGGGGATCGTCCTTCGCTCCTATCCGTTCGGGGATGCCGATCGGGTGGTGGTTCTGCTCAGCCCCAACAACGGCAAGATCCGGACCGTTGCCAAGGGCATCCGAAAGACGAAGAGCAGATTCGGCGGCCGACTCGAGCCTTTCACCCATGTCGACCTGATCCTCTACGAGGGGCGCAACCTCGACACCATCACCCAGGTTGCAGTCCTCGAGCCCTTTCCCCGACTCCGCAACGACCTCGATTCGGTGATAACTGCCGGGACCATGGTCGAGGCAGCCGACGCAGTGGCCCAGGAAAACGAATCGTCGATGCGGTTGTTTCTCCTGTTGCATCGCGGTCTCCGCGCTCTCGAGGCAGGGGGCAACGGGCCGGACCTCATCACCAGCTTTCTGCTGAAGCTGGCCGACGTGGTCGGGGTTGCTCCTTCCTTGTTGATGTGCGCATCCTGCGGCCGGGTCGATGACCTGCACCGGTTCTCTTTCAGTGGTGGAGGTGTGATGTGCGACCGATGCGGTGTCGAGGGTTCGGTCCGGCTTCGAGAGGGCATCACCGGGTATCTGGCGGCTTTGGCCGGAGCCGAGTTCGGTCAGTTGCCGAAGACCGATGCCGGCCTTTCCGGTGAGGCCATGGGTATCACCCGGCGCTTTGTGGAGTACCACCTCGATCGGAAGCTGTTGTCGCTGGCGGTGCTGGATTGAGTTTGGATCTCTCGAGGATCGATCCCAAGCGGATACCCAGACATGTCGGCCTGATCCTCGACGGCAACGGGCGCTGGGCCAATGCCAGAGGCTTGCCACGCACCGCCGGGCATTTGGCAGGTGAGGCTGCGCTGTTCGACACGGTGGAAGGCGCCCTCGAGATTGGAATCGAATGGATCACCGCCTACACCTTCTCCACGGAGAACTGGTCGCGCTCCGACGACGAAGTCGAGTTTCTCATGTGGTTCAACGAGGATTTGCTGCTCCGGCGTCGTGACGAGCTCGACGCCCAAGGGGTGAGGATGTGGTTTGCTGGGGATATGAGCGATCCACGGATCCCGGACCGCAATCGCAAGCACATGGCCGAGGCGGCCGAGATGACGGCCGCCAACAACCGTCTTCACTTGGTATTCGCCTTCAACTACGGGAGTCGGCGCGAGATTGTCGAAGCCACCCGCACCGTCGCCTCCAAAGTTGTCGCCGGTGAGTTGTCTATCGACGAAATCGACGAACACGCCATCGAGTCGGCGCTCTATATCCCCGAGATGCCCGCAGCCGACCTCATCATCCGCTCCTCGGGCGAGCATCGGCTGTCCAATTTCCTCCTCTGGCAGGCGGCCTATGCCGAGTTCTACTTCCCGGGCATCCTTTGGCCCGACTTCGACCGGAATGGCCTCGTCGACGCCGTGGTCGACTACCAGGCCCGGGAGCGTCGGTTCGGCGCGGCCGATGACACGCCCCAGGTTGACTAAGTATCCGGACCAGGCCACCGTTCCCCGCTGATCATGACCGAAGTCACTCTCGACACCATCTCCAGCCTCGCCAAGAAGCGTGGCTTTGTGTTCCAAGCCTCCGAAATCTATGGAGGGTTGCGCTCCTCCTATGACTACGGGCCACTGGGTGTCGAGTTGTTGCGCAACGTCAAGGAAGCCTGGTGGCGGGCGATGGTCCAGGAGCGTTCCGACATCGTCGGCCTCGACTCGGCGATCCTCCAGGCCCGCCAGGTGTGGCAGGCGTCGGGCCACGAGGAAGTGTTCACCGACCCTCTCGTCGAGTGTCGCAACTGCAACAGCCGCCATCGCCTCGACAAGCTGGAGGACGCGGACACCTGCCCCACCTGCGGTGAGAAGGGGACGCTCACCGACCCCCGCAATTTCAACTTGATGTTCCGGACCCACATGGGCCCGGTCGACTCCGAGGAGAACCTGGTCTATC
>JALYNX010000063.1 GCA_030772935.1 Actinomycetota bacterium
GCCCTCAGGCGGTGCAAGTGCCCAACCTGCTGGGACAGACTCCAGAGCAGGCAGAGGCCATCCTGGCCGACCTCGGACTGAGCATGAGTGTCTCCAACACCCCCCAGCCGGTCGTCGACCCCGCGCAGGACGGTCGTGTCGTGGATCAATCACCCGACGCGGGGGCCGAGGTGTTCCCAGGTGACGTCGTCACCGTGACCCTCGGTCAGTTCACACCGCCATCAACCACAGCGCCGACCACGACTACGACTACCGCGCCGCCGCCGCCCGGGCCTTAGTCAAAGACGCCCGTTCACCGGTAGTTGGTGGTCATCAGGAATCCGATGGCAATACAGATCAGCCCGGCGACCAGAACCAGCTGATCGAGCTCGAAGACGAACCTGATCAGTACCAGGATGACACCGACGACCATGAGACCGGCCATCACAGCGACGTACCAGGTGGGGCTCGGATCCTTTGCCTTGGCCGCCGCGGCTGCCGTCAGGGCAGGGGCGGGTCGGCTCTTGGATTTGCGTCGCTTTGATTCCGGCACCGCGGCGAGCGTAATCGAAGTCGAAATGGCGCCGAGCCGAGTTACACCGTTGTAGTTCTCAACATCCTGTGGAGAAGCCTCGGGATAACTACACGTGTGTGATTTGGCTCTATCAGACCGGACGCCACACGGGAATCATGTCCTCTCGACAATGGCGAGGCGGGGCATCGTCCTGCACGTTGACCGCTCGCATCGTCAATTCGGCCCCACAGACGGTGCATTTGTAGTCCTGATCGATCTCCACCACATCGTCGGGGTCGATCTCTGGCGGAGGGGTGCCCAGCATCCGAATCAACGAGATCGACACCCGCCAGATGACGACCCCGATCAGCAGAGCGAGAAAGACATCGAGAGCGGTGTTCCCAGTCATGCTTCTCGCCCGAGGCGCCGCCCTCGCCCGACCTCCGGTCGGGCGGTCCCCCCGCTCCGCAGGGGGACAACCTGTGTCCTGCCCGCGGCGGGATGCAAGTTCACAGACGCTCGATGATGAGAGCGTTGGCCATTCCGCCGCCCTCGCACATGGTCTGTAGACCGTATCGCCCGCCTGTTCGCTCCAACTCCCACACCAGCGAGGTGAGGAGACGGGCTCCGGAGGCGCCGAGAGGGTGACCAAGGGCGATGGCGCCACCGTTGACATTGGTGCGCTCCCAAAGGGCCATTGGCTCACTGCCGCCATGCTCGATCCGCCACGCCGCAGTCACCGAAGCGAAGGCCTCGTTGACCTCGAAGAGGTGGATGTCGCCGATCTCGAGACCCGATCGCGCCAGCACCTTCTCAGTGGCAGGGATGGGACCCGTGAGCATCATCACCGGGTCGACCCCGGCCATCGCAAACGACACAAAACGGGCTCTGGGGGTGAGTCCGAGTTGGGCTGCCCGGTCCTCTGACATGATCAGCACCGCCGCCGCACCGTCGGAGATCTGAGACGAGTTGCCGGCGGTTACAACCCCGTCGCTCTTGAACGCAGGCTGCAACCCGTCCAACTTCTCGAGCGAGGTGTCGGGGCGGATCCCCTCGTCACGGGTGACGGTCTCACGCATCCCGTTGTCCCGGGTCACCCCGACCGCGATCATCTGCCCCTCGAAACGACCCTCTTCGGTGGCCCGGGCCGCCCGGAGGTGTGACTCCAGCGCCAGTTGGTCGAGCTCGGTACGGGAGAGGCCCCACTTCTCGGCAATCATCTCCGCCGAGATCCCCTGGGGAACCAGGCCTTGGGAATAGCGCTCCAGCATTCGCGGGCCAAAGGGCAGACCCGGTCCTTGCTGGGCGGTGACCCCCATCGGCACCCGGGTCATGCTCTCGACTCCGGCGGCGATCACGATGTCCTGGGCCCCGGCGATCACCGCCTGGGCGGCGAAGTGAGCGGCTTGCTGTGAGGAGCCACATTGACGGTCAATGGTGACGCCTGGCACCTCCTCGGGGAATCCGGCGGCGAGAGCGGCATTCCGACCGACGTTGTAAGCCTGTTCCCCGGTCTGGCTGACTGTGCCCATTATCACGTCGTCGATCTGTGACGGGTCGAGTTGGTTGCGCTCGACGAGAGCCTGAAGAGGGATCGCCGCCAGGTCAACGGGGTGGATTTCTTTGAAGACGCCGTTCCGCCTCCCGATCGGGGTGCGGACGGCATCGATGATCACGGCATTCGGCATCTCGGCTCCTGGTCAACGTCGCAAACAACAACGTCCATGGGGACGGAATCCATCCCGGGACGCCACCCAGGGCTCTCGAACTTACACCCTGATGCGCTTGTCACCGTCAGTCGGCGAGCAGTGCGTCCATCTGCCCCACCGCCAGACGCAGACCCTCTGCCATGCCCATGCTGTCCAGCTGATCCATTTGCTCTCGCGAGCCGAACACCGATCGCAGCTCCATCCGGGTGCCGCTATCGCGTGCCGTGAGCTGCATGTGCACGGTCGTGGTGGGCATATCGGCGCTCGGCGTCCCGTCGTCGTCAGCAAACCCGTCAATGAATTCCAGGGACTGCGGTGGGTTGACCGCCGTGACCCGCCACCATCCACGGTATTTCTCCCCCTCGGGACCGGTCATGAAGTAGGTGACGTCACCACCCGGGGCCAGGTCGTGCTCCTCCACAGTCGCGGGGTAGGTCGGCGGTCCCCACCAACGCTCCAACTGTCGCGGGTCGGCCCAAAGTCGCCACACCCGCTCGATCGGGGCGTCGAAGTCGGCCAGCAAGTTCAGGGTCAGACTGTCGAAGTCTTTGTCGACGCTGGTCACACTCATGTGTCTCTTCCTCCTGTCGGGTTTGTCTCTTCTGGGTCCGGAGCCGGCACGAGGAGTTGGGACATCCGGTCCACTCGACCACGCCAGGCCTCCTCGAGTTGGTTGAGGGCGTGCCGTGCCTGTTGCACCGCGTCAGGGTCGGTGCGCACGAGCTGCTCCCGTCCCCGACGCTCTTTGCTGACCAGACCGGCCCGTTCCAGGACCGCCACGTGCTTCTGCACCGCGGCGAAACTCATCGGGTAGGCCTTGGCCAGTTGCGACACCGAAGATTCGCCCTCGGTGCAGCGGCGCAGGATGTCGCGCCGAGTGGCATCGGCCAGGGCATGGAACAGGTGATCCACCGCCTCGTCGGTCAGCCCATCTACAACCATATGGTTGTAGATTATCGTGACTCGTGGTCGAAGTAAAGCGAAGGTGGAGACGATGGGACTCGAACCCACGACCCCCGGCTTGCAAAGCCGGTGCTCTTCCAGCTGAGCTACGTCCCCTGGATTGGCTCTAGTTTAAGGGTTCGCTACATGACGGGTTCGCGGACAGCCGCGACGGAACCCCTGCCGAGGATTCGTAGGTCTCCTCTGACGCGGATAGTTCCACTTGACTTCAAGTTAGCTTCAAGTTGTAGGTTGAACTCATGTCCACCCGAATCGCCCTGGTCACCGGTGCCTCCCGTGGGCTCGGCCTGGCCCTAGCCCGCGCCCTCGCCGGCGACGGGTGGTCTC
>JALYNX010000064.1 GCA_030772935.1 Actinomycetota bacterium
GGTCACAGGTGACGCAGAGTGGTTACTGATCGGATGATCATGCCGCGACCTGGAACGTGCGCAAGGGGCCTTGCGCCCTATCTCACGAAGTCGTTCTCGTCAGGTGACGGCGGCGTCGACACGCCGATTCTTGAACGTAGACCGCACGTAGTCGGCGTTCATCATCGCGATGAAATCGATCGAGATCGACTTGGGGCAGGCCTTCTCGCATTCCCCATGGTTGGTGCAGGATCCGAAGTAGCCCTCCATCACCTCGACCATTCGCTCGACTCTGGACCAACGCTCGGCCTGGCCCTGGGGAAGGAGACCGAGATGGTTGACCTTGGCAGCGGTGAAAAGGTTGGCGGCGCCGTTGGGGCAGGCCGCAACGCAGGCCCCACAGCCGATGCAAGCTGCAGCGTCGAAGGCGATGTCGGCGACCGGCTTGGGGATCGGCGCCAGGTTGGCCTCGGGTGCCGAGCCGGTGTCCACAGTGATGAAGCCGCCTGCCTCGATGATGCGGTCGAACGAGGACCGGTCGACGATCAGGTCACGGATCAGCGGGAAGGCTGCGGCCCTCCACGGTTCGATCGTGATCGTCGCCCCGTCTCTGATTTTTCGCATGTGCAACTGACATGTGGCGGTGCCGAGTTGGGGGCCATGTGCCTGGCCGTCGATCATGACTCCGCAACTACCGCATATGCCTTCACGGCAGTCGTGGTCGAACGCCACCGGTTCCTCGCCTTGGGTGAGCAGGCGTTCGTTGAGCACGTCGAGCATCTCGAGGAACGACATCTCTGCCGTGATCTCGTCGAGTTGGTAGTTCCGAAAGCCCCCCGGGGCATCCGGCCCCGACTGTCTCCAGATCTGAAGCGTGACATTCATGTGAGCGAGGCCATTACTTGTAGCTCCGGGTGCTCAGCTTCACGTTCTCGAACACGAGCTCTTCGATGGTGACTTCTGGCTTGGCCGGATCTCCGGTCCATTCCCAGGCGGCAACATGTGCGAACCGCTCGTCGTCACGGAGGGCTTCCTCGTCTTCGGTCTGGAATTCCTCACGGAAATGAGCGCCACAGGACTCCTCGCGGCGGAGGGCATCGAGACACATGGCCTGTGCCAGCTCGAAGAAGTCGTCGACCCGTCCCGCACGCTCCAGGCTCTGGTTTAGGGACTCTGCATCGCCGAGTACCCGCGCCTGGGTCCGGAACTCCTCATGGAGGGCCGGGATGTCGGACAGGGCCTTTTGCAAGCCCGCCTCGCTGCGTGACATTCCGCACTCGTCGAGCATGATCTTGCCCAACTGCCTATGGAACCAGTCGACCGACCGGCCGCCGCTGCTCGACAGAAATCCACCGACCCGATCCGCAACCTGTCCTTCGACTTGGGTGAACGCCGGATCGTCGGTGGCAACCGGGCTCACGTTCAGCCACTGAGTCAGGTAGTCCCCGATCGTCGCCGGCAGGACGAAGTAGCCGTCGGCCAGACCCTGCATCAGCGCTGAGGCTCCCAGCCGGTTGGCACCGTGATCGGAGAAGTTGCCTTCTCCGATGGCGTAGAGCCCAGGGATGGTGGTCATGAGGTTGTAGTCCACCCACAGGCCACCCATCGTGTAGTGGGGTGCGGGATAGATCCGCATCGGCACTTTGTAGGGGTCCTCGTCGGTGATGCGTTGGTACATCTCGATGAGGTTTCCGTACTTCTCGTCGATCTCCTGCCTGCCATCCCTTGCGACGGCGTCCTGGAAGTCGAGATACACCCCGTTGCGCAGTGAGCCGACGCCCTTACCCGAATCGACCATGCGCTTTGCCACCCGTGAGGCAACGTCCCGGGGGACCAGGTTGCCGAAGGCCGGATAGAGACGCTCCAGGTAGTAGTCGCGATCCTCTTCGGGGATCTGGTCGGCGGGTCGGGTCTCGTCGGCGTTCTTGGGCACCCAGATTCGCCCGTCGTTTCGCAACGACTCCGACATCAGGGTGAGCTTGGACTGGAATTCGTCGGAAGCCGGGATACAGGTGGGGTGGATCTGGGTGAAGCAGGGGTTGGCGAAGGCTGCCCCCCGCCGGTGTGCCCTCCAGATGGCGGTGACGTTTGAGGCCTTGGCGTTGGTCGACAGATAGAAGACATTCGAGTATCCGCCAGTGGCCAACACCACGGCATGGCCTGAGTGGCTGGTCACCGCTCCAGTGACCAGATCGCGCACGACGATCCCGACCGCCTGGCCGTCCTTGACCACCACATCCAGCATCTCCGAGCGAGTATGGAGCTTGACGGAACCGGCTTCGACCTGGCGCATCAATGCCTGGTACGCCCCGAGCAGGAGTTGTTGGCCGGTCTGGCCCCGGGCGTAGAAGGTGCGTGACACCTGGGTGCCACCGAAAGAGCGGGTGTCGAGCAGACCCCCGTACTCCCGGGCGAAGGGAACGCCCTGAGCGGTGGCCTGGTCGATGATGTCCACGGAGAGGTCGGCCAGGCGGTACACGTTGGCCTCACGGCTTCGGAAGTCTCCGCCCTTGACGGTGTCGTAGAACAGGCGTTGCACCGAGTCGCCGTCGTTCTTGTAGTTCTTGGCTGCGTTGATCCCGCCTTGGGCGGCTATGGAATGGGCGCGGCGCGGCGAGTCGTGGAAGGTGAACACCTCGACTTCGTAGCCCAGCTCGGCGAGGCTGGCCGCAGCCGAGGCCCCGGCCAGACCGGTGCCCACGATGAGGATCTTGAACTTCCTCTTGTTGGCCGGGTTGACCAGCTTGATCGAGGCCTTGTGGTTCTCCCACTTGTCCGCGATCGGACCGGGGGGGACCTTGGCGTCGAGTTGAACCGTCATCTCCTCATCCCACGAAACCAAACAGAACCGCGAGCGGCATGATGGCGTTTCCGACAGTGACTACCACGGCGAGCCCGATCGCAAACACCCTTCGCGCCGCGTTGATCCGGGGATGGTTGATCCAGGGGCTCTGGAACATCGACCAAGCGCCGTGATAGAGGTGGAGCCCGAGC
>JALYNX010000065.1 GCA_030772935.1 Actinomycetota bacterium
CTCGACGACCGATAGCTGTTGATCGAGGAACCGAATGCGGATTCGAATTCAGCATTGAACCCGCCCGCCGCCGGCGGAGGCGGTGCTTGCTTCTTCGGTTGGGTCTCTGCCGGCTGCTCGGCAGGAGCTTGGGTGGTGGGTGGCGCCGCCGCCGTAGTGGGCGGAGGAGTGGTCGTGGTGGTTGGCCGGTAGTTGGAGCCATCGTCAGGCTCGGCCAGTCGGATTGTGGTCAGCGTGGTGGCCGGCTCCGTCGGGATCGTCGAATCGTGGACGGTGTTCGCCACCGGTTCCGGGGTCCGGGCGGAGAGCACGGTGGTCTCGTCCGGTTGTCCCCCGCCGAGGAATCCGATTGCGCCCGCGACTACGGCGCCGACGACGAGCAGACCGTAGAAATACGAGCGATACATTGGGGCTTTAGGGGACAATCAGTTTGGGGGTTTCGGAACCTACCCCATTCAGATGGCTCCCATACCTCTGAATCCACTATTTTCTTCCGAGGTGTCCCCACCGTTCGAGATCGGTCATGGCCTCCAGAACGGTCTGATCCACGTCGCGGAACTGGATTCCGAGTTCATTCTGCACCTTGGAGTTGTCCACGCTGAACACACCTCCGATGTGGGTCTTGAGATACGAGCGAGCACCGGCCCGCTGAAAATTGGCGGCGAAACGGACCAGAGAGTTCCCAAAGGCGTTGTCGAGCGGAATGCTGGGAAGGCGATAGCGCTCCGCCCATCCATTGGCGCGGAGGAGGTCCACCACCTGACGCAAACTCCGCACGCCGGCGGCCGTTAGATACCTTCCGGAAGCCGTTGGCACCTCCATCGCAAGGCGATGGGTGGTTGCGAGGTCCCGGATATCGACGATGGCCCATTGCATATCGATGATCGCTGGAAAGTCTCCATTGGTGAGACCGGCGAGGACCCTGGCGCTGGTGTTCAGCCCGGGTATCAACGACGGCCCGAACACAAACGGCGGGTTGATGACGACGAGGTCAAACTCTGGGTGGGACTCCTCCATGAACCTCCACGCCGACCGCTCTGCCTCCGTCTTGGATAGGTAGTAGGCGTTGCGCTTCAGGGTCGACTTCGTGTTCCAGTCCTGTTCCGAGAGCAGCCGGCCGTCTGGCTCGTCGGTGATCGCGGCGAATGACGACGTGAGGACGACTCGGTTGACCCCGCCTGCGGCCTGACAAGCCTTGAGCACCGAGAGGGTCCCGCCAACCGCCGGTGCCACGAGATCGCGGTAGGGGTCGGCCACATCGGTCACGTAGGGAGATGCGGTGTGGATGACGTACTCACAGCCTTCAACCGCAGAATCGAAGGCGCCCTGGGTCATGAGATCGGCCGCGATCAGGTCGAGACGCTGATCGGCGCCGGGAAGACCGGTCACATGGCGCTCGCGCCAAGCGCGTTCTGGGTCCCTTGTCGTCCCCCGGACCGAGTAGCCGTTCTCCAAGAGCTCTTGCACGATCGCACCTGCGACGTACCCGGTGGCACCGGTGACACAAACCGGGGAAGTGGTGACCGGCATCACGCCGAGCCTATTCACGAAGTGGAATCACTCGATGTGCGAGCACACCAGGCGGCAATAATCCAGCTGTGCCCCTGGACGACTATCGCCTTGCCAACCGCGCCAACTGGGACGCACGAGTCGAAATTCACTTTCCTTCTCCCGAATACGGGGTGGACCGATTCGCGAGCGACCCCAACCATCTCAGCGACGTCGTGAGTTTCGACAAGGAGAAGATGGGAGATGTTCGCGGCAAGCGACTTATCCACCTTCAGTGTCACATCGGCACCGACACCATCTCTTTGGCCCGGCTCGGAGCAGAGGTGACCGGGATCGACCTGTCCGAGAAATCGATCGAGGCCGCCAACGAGTTGAGTCGGCTGGCGGCCACCCCGGCCCGGTTCCTTGTTTCCGAGCTCTACGACGCCCCGTCGGTGGTGCCCGAGAAGTTCGACATCGTCTACACCGGAGTCGGGGCGATCTGCTGGCTGCCGGACATCGAAGAGTGGGCCGAGGTGGTGGCGTCGTTCCTCGACCCGGGCGGTGTCTTCTACATGCGAGAGGGACATCCGATGATGTGGGCGTTGGATTGGGACGACACGGAAAGACTTTCCGTGACCGAGCCCTATTTCGAGACGGTGGAGCCGACTGTCGAGGTCGAAGAAGAGACCTACGCCGGTGAAGGGGTCGTCGCCAGCCCACTCACCTACGGGTGGAATCACGGGATGGGCCAAACCCTCAAAGCTCTTCTGCATGCCGGGTTCCGTATCGACTCGGTCGAGGAGTACGACATCTGTGAATGGCAAGGGCTCGCACAGATGGTGCAGGGCGAGGACGGCTACTGGCGTCTACCTGATCGCCCGGAGCGTCTCCCTCTGATGTGGTCGGTGCTTGCCACCCGGATCTGATTACATCCGATTCAGAATTCGCAGAAGGCTGCCGATAAATGGACAGAGTCTTCAGCCATTAGCTGTCGACTTTTCCTCCTCCATGATGAGAGAGGCCACCTCACCGGGTGGCCTCTCTTGCGTTGAGGA
>JALYNX010000066.1 GCA_030772935.1 Actinomycetota bacterium
GTGTGGCCTCGGCGCTGGCCCGGTTCGCCCTGGATGACGTCAAGGCACAGGGTGGGATGATCGTGCCGCTCTGCCCGTTCATCGCCTCCTGGATCGAGACCCACCCCGACTATCAGTCGATGGTCGACCAAGAACTCCTCAATCGGATCAACGGGGTCCACCGCTAACCCCGTCGCGATCGGGTCTCGCGAGTGGTTGCCCGGGACCAACTGACCAAACCTGAGCCATCGAGGCTCAGATCTGGAATAGGGGGACACCGTCGGGGGTTGGCAGAGTCTCGTCGCCTTGAAATACCAGAAGGAACCGGCCCAGATGCCTGAAACCGCTCAACTCACGCTCCCTGTCCTCCCCCTCCACAACGGAGTCGTCTTCCCCCACATGGTGGTGACCATCCGGGTCGAGACCGAGGAGGGCAGGACCGCGCTCGCTGCTGCCTCCAGAAGTGACGGCCGCCTCCTTCTCGTCCCCAAGATCGAAGGGCGCTATTCGACCGTGGGCACCATCGCCGAGATCCAATCAGACGAGGATGGGAGCGTCGTCGTCTCCGGTCTCGCCCGGGCCCGAGTCGGGGCGGGATCGGTGGACGAAAGCGGCGCGCTCTGGGTCGAGGCCGACGCCTATCCGGAAGTCGACATGATCGACGACGAGCTCGGTGCATTGATCGCCGAGTACCGCGCCGTGGTCAGCGCCGTTTTGGAGAACCGTGGTCTGGCCGGGGTCGCCGAGCGGCTCCTCGCAGTGGACAACCCCTCACAGCTAGCCGACCTCGCCGTCTACTCCCCTGATCTCTCCCTGGAACAGAAGGTGGAGCTCTTGGAGGCGCTCGACATCCGTCGCCGTCTCGGGATGCTCCTAGTGTGGATGCGCGAGACCCTCGCCGATCTGGAACTGCGCCGCAAGGTGCGCGAGGACGCCACCGACCGGATCGAGAAAGGTCAGAAGGACTACATCCTGCGTCAGCAGATGGAGGCGATCCGAAAGGAGCTCGGCGAGGACGCCGACGTCGGCTCCGAGTATCGGGCCAAGCTCTCCGAGAGGGATTTGCCCGAAAAGGTGCACGAGTCGATCGAACGCGAGATCGACCGACTGGAGCGGATGAGCGAACAGTCCCCTGAACATTCCTGGATCCGCACTTGGCTCGACACCATGTTCGAGTTGCCCTGGGGAGTCCGCTCCGAGGACCGACTCGATCTCGAAGAGGCCTGGACCGTCCTCGACGCCGACCACACCGGGCTCGAAGACGTCAAGGAGCGGATCATCGAGCATCTCGCCGTGCGCAAGCTGCGAGCCGAGCGGGGTCTCTCCGACCAGGGCGAGCGCAGTGTCGGGGCCATCCTCCTGCTAGTCGGCCCTCCCGGGGTCGGCAAAACTTCGCTCGGCGAGTCGGTCGCCCGGGCATTGGGACGCAAGTTCATCCGGGTCGCCCTCGGTGGGGTCCGGGACGAGGCTGAGATCCGGGGCCACCGTCGCACGTATGTCGGCGCCAGACCGGGGCGAATTGCCCGAGCCCTCACCGAAGCCGAAACCATGAACCCGGTCTTTCTCCTCGACGAGATGGACAAGGTCGGCAATGACTGGCGCGGAGACCCGTCCTCGGCCCTCCTCGAGGTGTTGGATCCAGCGCAGAACCACACATTCCGTGACAACTACCTGGAGGTCGACCTCGACCTCTCGGATGTGCTGTTCATCGCCACCGCCAATGTCCTGGAGACCATTCCCGGGCCGCTGCTCGATCGAACCGAGGTAATCACGCTCGACGGGTACACCGACGTCGAGAAGGTCGAGATCGCCCGCGACCATCTCTTGCCGCGTCAGCTGCGAGCCACTGGTCTTGAGCCCGAAGAGTTGGAGGTGACCGAGTCCGCTCTCGCCGCCATCGTCGACCGCTACACCCGAGAAGCGGGAGTGCGCAACTTGGAGCGGGAATTGGGCAAGCTGTCGCGCAAGGTCGCAACCGAGGTGGCCCGCCGCTCCGATTCGGATTCCGAGCCGGTGGTGATCGACGAGCCCGAGGTGCGTGAATATCTGGGCAAGCCCAAGGTGTGGAAGGACGAGGCATCGGATCGCACCGACGTCCCCGGAGTGGCCACCGGTCTTGCGGTCACCGGAGCCGGAGGAGACGTGCTGTTCATCGAGGCCACCGCAATGGAGGGCGAGCCCGGCCTGACGCTGACTGGTCAACTCGGTGATGTGATGAAGGAGTCAGCCAAGATCGCCTTGTCGTACGTCGAAGCCCATGCCGAGGATTTGGGAATCGACCCGGCGTCGCTCAAGCGCAAGTTCCACGTCCATGTCCCCGCCGGCGCCATCCCCAAGGACGGCCCCTCGGCCGGGGTGACCATGCTCACGGCATTGGTGTCGCTATTGACGGGCCGAAAGGTGAAGGACACGGTCGGCATGACCGGGGAGATCACCCTTCAAGGCAAGGTGCTGCCGATTGGCGGGGTCAAGCAAAAGGTCCTGGCCGCGCATCGGGCTGGGCTCAAAGAAGTCGTAGTCCCTCGTAGGAACGAAGCCGACCTCGACGATGTGCCGGAGAAGGTCCGTGACGACCTGACATTCCATATCGCCGACACGGTTGGAGACGTGCTGGCCGCAGCCCTCGACGACTGACGATCCGTCGCCACAGCCCGGCACTCGGGAGGCGCCGTCCACACTCGGGCGGTTGTTTCCCGGTTTGCTGAGGGCGACCTAAACCAGCGACTCAAATGAGGTGCCGGCGGTAGCTCTGATCGGGATCGCAGTGCCGCTCAACCCGGAGTCCCTCTGATAGCGCTTGAGCACGTCCACTCGGAACTCCTCGATCCGGCCGGTGGCGACGAGGGCGACACAAGAACCCCCGAAACCCCCACCCGTCATTCGCGCCCCGTAGCAACCCGGTGCGAGGAGAGCCGACTCCGTCATCGAGTTGAGGGCATCCGACGAGACTTCGAAATCATCTCTCAGGCTGGTGTGGCTTTGCCGCATCAGCTCGCCGGCGGCGACGAGATCTCCTTGATCCAGGCACTGAGCCATCAGGAGGGTGCGCTCGTTCTCGGTGACGACGTGAAGCGCCCTCCGGTAAGTCACCGGGTCGAGCCGATCCTCGCCCCTTTCCAACGTCTCGATGTCGAGGTCGCGTAACGCCTTGACCTCAAAGAGTCGAGCCGCGGTCTCGCAATTCTCTCGCCGCTCGTTGTAGCCAGAGTCGACCAGACGACGCTCGGTCCCGGTGTCGAGGACTACGACGGTCGCGTCGGGAGGGATCGGAACCGCCCGTCGGGTGAGGTCCCGGCAATCGATCAATAGGGACCGATCGACCTCGCCTGTAGCGCAAACCAGTTGGTCCATGATCCCGCAGTTGACGCCGACCCAGTCGTTTTCGGCCCGTTGACACAAGAGAGCCATCTCGACGGCATCCCACTCGACCTCGGATACGAGGGCAAAAGCCCTAGCGGCGCTCAACTCGAGCGCGGCCGAGGACGACAGGCCGGTACCGGATGGGATATCGCTGACGAGCACTCCTTCCCACCCTGATTGCGCCAACCCGAGTTGAACCATCTCGGCGGCCACGCCTTGGATGTACGCCCCCCATCCGCCCCCTCGGGCCAATGATTCCAGGGAGAATTCCGCCCAGTCGTTGGCGAGCTCGCTCCACAGGCGGACCAAGTCGTCGTCGCGGGGTCGAAAGGCGATCTTCACTGCCAGATCGATTGCGAGCGGCAGGACGAATCCGTCGTTGTAATCGGTGTGGTCGCCGATCAGGTTCACCCGGCCCGGAGACCGCACGACCGTCGTGGGTCGGCCGCCTAACTGAGCGGCGAACACAGAAACAGCCCTTTCGGTTCCGATCACGATGACACGGTATGGGCACGTAGGGCGCCATGCCACCCCAGGATGCAGCACCGCTTGTCGACAACCTCGCCTGACTTATCCACAGCTTTGGGTCTGGGGACCCATACCGGATTGCCACCAATTTCGATAAACCATGTGCTATGGCGGAGATTGCTTTGGGAGGCATTCACGTTGCCGTCGGCGCCAAGCGTGTCCGACAGTCGGCAAAGGTCTGCCCACACGTCGAGACACTGACCACTGCGACCGCGGGCCTGGAGCGCATCGTGTGCGAAGCCTGCGGCCATCTCAGCTTCAACTTCCCGGAGGTTCTCTCCGGGCCGGTGCATCGAAGATGGTTTGCTCGTCCCGCCGACCGGGTCGAGGAGCCAACCGTGATCTACGAACCGGAGACCGATTGGCTCACCCAATACACGCCTGTGGCCAGCCCTCATCTCGAAGAGGAGGCCGCGGCGGCCTGGGCATTCGCCGCCCAGGAGCGATTCCACATTCGGAGCCGCTACGAGCTGCATCCTGAGACTTCGATAGCCGTCGCCTAGTCGGCAGGCCTGTCGGATCGGTGAGCGGCCTCGCCGGTCAGTCCCAGACGGTGACGATCACCGAGACGATCGAATAGGCGATCACCGCGTTCACGCCATTGATCAGCCAGTACGAGTTGCCCTTCTGCTCGTACATCTGGCTGACGACGGCGCCAACGACCCCGAAACCAACTCCGAGAGCGACCCCCAATGCCAACCCATTGACCAGATCGTCCCCGCTGATCGCCGTCGCAATCAGGGCGATCACGATCGAGGTCACGAAATAGCCGATGAAGGTCGGGATCAGGATCATCGCGAGGGGCGGGCCCTCCCCGGGAGTCACCTTTGCGGCCCGTTGCCAGGCATTGCTCAGCGGTGGGATCGAATACCAGACTGCGCTGAAGGCGAACCACGCGATCGCCGCCACCAGGACGGCAAGCCAGTTCAAGTCGGCGAAATAGTCGAAGATCATTTGTCCTCCCTTTCGAATCGTTCCTAGACCCGAACCGACACTACGCATCGACGCCCCCCGTTAGTGTCCTCGAGAGGTGAAATCGAATGACTGACCCCAATCCTCGACCCAGTGTCCGCACCATCAGCCGTGATGATCTCCGGGCGAAGCTGGAGCGGGGCGACCCTGTCCGGCTGGTGATGGCTCTCAACGAGTGGGCATTCCGGGCCAAACACATCCCGGGATCGGAACATTTCAACACCCCCGACGAATTGCTGGCATCGCTCGCGCCCGAAGACGACATCGTGGTCTATTGCACCAGTGTCGACTGTCACTCCAGCATCGCCCTCTATCACGATCTGGTCGAGCGCGGATACCAGAACGTGAGGCGCTACGACGGGGGCCTCACCGATTGGGAAACGGCAGGGCTCCCACTCGAAGGCGAGTGGGTGACAGCCGGATCTGAGTCGGACTAGTTGGGATCTCCGAACGCGGCGCCGCGGTCCGCGATCGATAGGTTCCTTTCGGTGTAGGTCGATGTGCCTGCGGTGAGCAGCTCATTGGCAGCGGCGGCGAGAGCGCCATAGGCGGCGAAAGCCAAGGAGCCTCCGATCGACAACCTCC
>JALYNX010000067.1 GCA_030772935.1 Actinomycetota bacterium
CACCGGTGCTGCCCGGTTCACCACCTATCGCGATCCGGACGGAAACGAGATCCAACTCCTGGAGCGACGTGGCTGAACCCCCGATCACGAGCGAGGAGTTCGAGACCCGCCTCCTGGCGATCTGCACCGGAGGCGGGGGCCCTGGACTTCCCCGCCGACAACGTGACGTCGCCGTAATCATGGCCAGCGCCACGTTCTGGATGGAGCCCGGCTCGCTCTACACCGAGAACGAGATCAACCAGGGCCTGGAAGAGTGGTTGAGGAAGGTTTGTCCTTCCCTCGGCGTGGACAAGGTGACCCTTCGCCGCGAGCTGATCGACCGCAACTACCTCACCCGAGACGACTCAGGAACCAGCTACGCCCCCGGCCCCGGACCGGTCGAATGGCGCTTCGAGGACGGCGTCGCCGGCATCGACTCCGAAGCCGTCATGACCGGCGCCGTCGAAGCGAGGGAGGCGCGAAAGCGCGCCTATCAGGCCCGAAGCTCGCCTTGAGCTGGTCAGGGGTGTTCAGTGATTGTGAACACTTTTCGCTCCACAGATCGGCACGATCTCCTAGATTCAATGCCGGACGGCCGACCGTGACAAGGAGGAGTCGATGCATCCCACCAGGTTGGGGGTTTAGCTTTGGCAATCGAGGCATCTGGGCACAGTCGAGGTAACCCACGGCTGTACGAGTTGGTCGAACACGCCCCCAAGAGCGGCAAGAGCCCGACGATCTGGGCCTGGCCTCAGATCATCGACTACTTCAAGGTCGCCGGCCAGCCCGTGCAGGGACCGTGGCCGCCACACCAAGAGCCGAGGCCGGACCCGGGGGCGGAGTCGCTTCCCGTGGCGGTGCCCGACCCCCACTCGTTTCCTCCGGAGCCCGCCCCTTACCGGGATATCGAGCCCGGTACCTGAGCAGAGCAAGGAGGCAGCCATCTATCCCTCTCGATTCCGTTACGAGGCCCCTCGGTCCATCGAGGAGGCTCACACCCTCCTGACCGACGGCGGGGGCGATGCCAAGATCCTGGCCGGCGGCCAGAGCCTGGTCCCGATGATCAAGCTCCGATTCGCCTCGCCGGAGATGCTCGTTGACATCAACGAACTGCCGGGATTGGACTATCTCCGCCGCGATGATGACGGGACGCTCCATGTGGGGGCTCTCTGCCGGCATGGCGACCTCGAGCGGTCGTCCCTCCTGGCGGCCCACCAACCCACCATGGCCGCCGCCGCACCTCTCGTGGCCGACCCGGTCGTGCGCTTTCGGGGCACCCTCGTCGGATCGCTGTGCCACGCTGACCCTCAGGGAGACTGGGCTTCGGTGATGACTTCTCTCGAGGGGTTGGTCGTTGCGGTCGGCCCGAAAGGCCGTCGCACCATCCCGGTCAAGGACTTCGAGCGCGGGCCATTCCAGAACGCCCTGGCCTACGACGAGATTGCCGTCGAGGCAATCGTGCCCGCACCCCAGGGAGTGCCATCCGGCGGGTATCTGAAGCTGGAGCGCCGGGTCGGTGACTACGCCACCGTCGGCGTCGCTGTTTCCATCGACCGCGACGGGACCAAGGTCAACAGGGCGGGTATCGCCCTCACCGGCGTAGGCGGCACGACCATCTCGGGGGACGACGCCGCCCGTGTGCTCGTCGGTGGGCCGTTGACCGCCGACGCCATCGGCGAAGCGGCCGAGCTGGCCGCCCAGGCCGCCCAGCCTCGTACCGACCACCGGGGCAGCGCATCGTTCAAGCGGCAGGTGGTTCGTGTCTTCACCACCCGGATCCTGACCAGACTCCTTCAATCGGAAGAGGAAGCGGCCTGATATGAGCAACCTGTACGAGGTCCTTACCCCGGTCGCCGACGACGACGTCCCGGTGCGCACGGTCACCATCCGGGTCAACGGCACGGAGATGTCGGCGGTGGTCGAGCCCCGGCTGCTCCTGGCCCACCTGCTCCGCCAGGGTTTCAAGCTCACCGGAACTCATACCGGCTGCGACACCAGCAATTGCGGGGCCTGCACCGTTCTTTTCGACGGCAAGCCCGTCAAGAGCTGCACCATGTTCGCTGTGCAGGCCGACGGCCACGATGTGATGACCGTCGAGGGCCTGGCGGGGCCTAGCGAGCTCCACGCCCTTCAGGAAGGCTTCAAAGAGGAGCACGGGCTCCAGTGCGGGTTCTGCACCCCGGGGATGATGATGACCTCCAAGGCGCTGCTCGACGAGAACCCAAATCCCACCGAAGACGAGATCCGATGGGCGCTGAGCGGCAACCTCTGTCGGTGCACCGGTTATCAGAACATCGTCAAGGCGGTCATGTGGGCCGCCACCAAGCTCCAGGATGAATGAGATGAAGCCAGCGGAGGTAATCAGGTGACGGCGCTCGACGAGATCAAGATCGGCGGTATGGGCGCCAGTCGGCGCCGGGTCGAGGACAACCGATTCATCCGGGGCAAGGGCAACTATGTCGACGACATAGTGCTGCCCGGGATGTTGCACATGGAGATCCTGCGCAGCCCCCTGGCCCATGCACGGATCAGGTCGATCGACACCTCAAAGGCGTGGGCCATGCCCGGAGTTCGCCTGGTGCTGA
>JALYNX010000068.1 GCA_030772935.1 Actinomycetota bacterium
GTATTGAGGAGAATTGCCGCTGAGGTCGGGGTGGAGGTGATGGAGGATTGGAGCGCGGGGCGCCTGATTGCCGAGATCTACGAAGAATCGGTCGAAGCGCGGATCTGGGAGCCGACGTTCGTCCTTCACCCCCCGATCGAAGTGTCACCGCTTGCGAGACGGAACCAGGGCGATCCCCGTCTCGCCGACCGTTTCGAGCTGGTGATCGCGGGGTCGGAGTACGCCAATGCCTTCAGTGAGTTGAACGACCCCGATGATCAGCGAGCCCGATTCGAGGAGCAGGCCGCGGCCAGAGATGCAGGCGACGAGGACGCGCACCCCCTCGACGAGGACTATCTGCAAGCCCTGGAGTACGGGCTGCCGCCGACCGGTGGGCTGGGGATCGGTGTCGACCGGCTGGTGATGCTGCTCACCGACCAGGCCCACATCCGGGACGTGATCCTGTTCCCCACTTTGCGTCCGGAAACCTGAGATGAGGCGGCTGGTTCTTGCCGGCCGACTTCGTCCTCGGCCAACCATCAGCTATCTCGGGGAGCAGGCGGTCCGGCGCTAGCGCAGCCTCGGTCGAACAGACGCCGGTCGGCCGGAGCTTCCGCCTCGTGAGAGGTCTTGGCGCCCTAAACCTTCGCCTGATCCACCCGTTCCACGAGATATGACCCCAGTGTCTCCAGGATCTGTCGCGGCTTGCCGTCGGGGAGCGAAGCAAGTGCCTTGGACGCAAGCTCCAACCGCCGCCCGGCTTCGGACAGAGAGGTGTCCACGTGGCCACCTGAGCGGACGATCTCGATCACTTCGGCGACCACGGTGTCGGGGTAGGGCCGGGGTCCCTCCAGAAGGGTGCGCACCCGGGCGCCCTCAGGTCCGGCCAGCGCCTCGAGCACAGGCATCGTGAACTTTCCCTCTCGGATGTCGGAGCCGGCCGGCTTGCCGATGGCCTCCTCGTCAGCCACGAGGTCGAGAGCGTCGTCCGCGATCTGGAAGACCATCCCCACCTCCCAGGCCCAATCGGACAGAGCTTCCACAACGTCGTCGGCGGCGTCGGCCGCCATCGCTCCGAGACGGGCTGAAGTGCGGATCAGTGACGCCGTCTTGCCCGCAATCACCTGTTCGTACTCGGCGACTCCGTGGTCGAGATCGAAATCGAGTTGCAATTCCCGCGTCTGGCCCTCCACCAACTCGGCGTAGGTGGCGGCGAGAAGTCGAACCGACTCCTGGCTGAGATGGGTGGCGGCAACCTCAGATGCCCGGGCCATCAGGAAGTCCCCGGCAAGAATGGCGATCGTGTTCGTCCAATTGGCATTGACCGAGGTGGCACCTCTGCGGGTGTCGGCCTCGTCGATGACGTCGTCGTGATAGAGGGAGCCGACGTGGATCAACTCCACGGAGACTCCGGCTTCGCTGGGGCGATGATCGCTGTGGTCCCCGAATTCCGCGGCGAGCAGGGCGAGCAACGGGCGGAAGCGCTTGCCTCCTGCCACGAGCAGGTGTTGAGCGATCCTGGTCAGGTAGGGATCGTCCGCAGTCGCCGCTTCCAGCAGTCGGTCCTCGATGCGGGCCAAGGACGTCCAGACCCGAGGAATATTTATGAGACTTTGGAGGTCGTCCATTCGTGACGATGGTATTACCGAACGCAAACGTGGGAAGCGGCCCAAGTGGGCCAGGACCCACCCAGTGGTAAAGTTGCTTATGCCAGGCTTTGGAGTGAGAGGTGTTTGAGAGGTTCACGGATCGTGCGCGCCGGGTCGTTGTTCTGGCCCAGGAAGAAGCGCGGCATCTAAACCACAATTACATCGGAACCGAGCACATCTTGCTCGGTCTCCTCAACGAGGGTGAGGGCATCGCGGCCCAAGCCTTGGAGAGCCTCGACATCGACCTCGCATCGGTCCGCGACGAGGTGGTCAAGATCATCGGCCAGGGCCAGCAATCGCCCTCCGGCCACATCCCGTTCACGCCACGGGCCAAGAAGGTCCTCGAGTTGAGCTTGCGCGAGGCGCTCCAACTCGGTCACAACTACATCGGCACCGAGCACATCCTGCTCGGGCTGATCCGTGAGGGCGAAGGTGTCGCCGCCCAGGTGCTTCAGCAGTTGGGCGCAGAGCTGCAGAAGGTCCGACAGACGGTGATCCAGCTGCTTTCCGGTCCCGGGGGCAGCGAGGAACAATCCAGCGAGCCCACGGGATCCAGCAGTCGTGAGTCTGCAGCCGGCGGCTCGACTGTGCTCGACCAATTCGGGCGCAACCTCACTCAGATGGCCCGGGAGCGCAAACTCGACCCGGTTATCGGGCGCACCCGTGAGATCGAGCGGGTGATGCAGATCCTCTCGCGCCGCACCAAGAACAACCCGGTGCTCATCGGTGAGCCTGGGGTTGGCAAGACCGCCATCGTGGAGGGCCTGGCTCAACGGATCGTGGCCAAGGAAGTCCCGGAGAACCTCCAGGGAAAGAACCTCTACACGCTCGACCTGGGCGCCCTGGTCGCGGGGTCCCGCTACCGCGGGGACTTCGAAGAGCGACTCAAGAAGGTGCTGAAGGAGATCAAGAGCCGGGGCGACATCGTCCTCTTCATCGACGAGATCCACACCCTGGTCGGCGCCGGTGCCGCTGAAGGTGCCATCGACGCGGCCTCGATCCTCAAACCGATGCTGGCCCGAGGCGAGCTGCAGACGGTTGGCGCCACCACTCTCGAGGAGTACCGGAAGTACCTGGAGAAGGACTCGGCCCTGGAACGACGCTTCCAGCCGGTCCAGGTGGAGGAGCCTTCGGTCACCGACACCATTCAGATCCTGCTCGGGCTCAAGGACCGCTACGAGGCGCATCACTCGGTCCGATTCACAGACCAGGCGATCGTCAGCGCAGCCAATCTCGCCGATCGTTATCTCTCCGATCGCTTCCTTCCCGACAAAGCCATCGACCTCATCGACGAGGCCGGCAGCCGCACCCGGATCCATCGCACCAGCGATGTGCCTGAGATCACGGCGATCGACGAGAAGTTGTCCAATGTGCGTCGTGACAAACAGGATGCGGTGGCGAGGGAGAACTACGAACGGGCAGCCAACCTCCGCGACGAGGAGCGGACCTTGCTCAGTGCCCGTGCCGTCGAGGAAGCCGCCGACTCCGAGTCTGGATGGGTGATCGACGAAGAAGAGATCGCCGAGGTCCTGGCGCAATGGACTGGAATCCCCGTGCACCGCCTCACCGAAGAGGAGACCGCGAGGCTGGTTCACATGGAGGACGAGCTCCACAAGCGGATCATCGGCCAGCACGACGCGATCACCGCCGTTTCCAAGGCAATCCGACGCACCCGAGCCGGGCTCAAAGACCCCCGTCGCCCCTCGGGGTCATTCATCTTCCTCGGGCCATCGGGGGTGGGGAAGACCGAGACCGCCAAGGCTTTGGCCGAGTTCCTGTTCGGCAAGGAAGACGCCCTCATCCAGCTCGACATGTCCGAGTACATGGAGAAGCACACCGTGAGCCGCCTTGTCGGCTCCCCGCCCGGATATGTGGGCTACGACGAAGGCGGCCAACTGACCGAAGCGGTCCGTCGCAAGCCGTTCTCGGTGGTCCTCTTCGACGAGATCGAGAAGGCGCACCCCGATGTCTTCAACACCTTGCTTCAGATCCTCGAAGAGGGCAGGCTCACCGATGCCCAGGGCAGGACGGTCGACTTCAAGAACACCGTGATCATCATGACCTCCAACCTCGGGACACGCGACCTTCACAAGAAGGCTGTCGGTTTCCACGTCGAGGACGAGGAGATTTCCTACGAGTACATGAAGGGCCGGGTCACCGAGGAGCTGAAGAAGCATTTCCGGCCTGAGTTCATCAACCGCCTCGACGAGATCATCGTTTTCCACGAGCTGACGATGGAAGAGCTCAAGCAGATCGTCGACCTCATGTTGCTTCGGATCGTGGATCAGCTGACCGGCCAGCACCTCGATCTGGTGCTGACCGACGACGCCAAGGAGTATCTCGGCTCCAGGGGCTACGACCCCGAGCTCGGAGCCCGGCCGCTGCGGCGCGCGATCCAAAGGCTTCTCGAGGATCCCTTGTCAGAACGCGTGCTGCTTGGTGAGTTCAAGGCCGGAACGACCATCATGGTCACCCTGGATTCGGTTAACGACGAGCTCGCATTCGAAGCCGTGACCGCTCCAAACACTCCACCCGTGGAGATGGCCGATCAGGACTGACCGCTAAAGCGGCACTGTTCCGAGGCCGATCCTATTGGGGCTAGAAGCCCGCAATAGTCATGCCCACAGCCTTCGTAATACTGTCGCTCCTCGCCGCGCTGGTCCCAGGTGCCTCTCCTGAGTACGTCCCGGCTGCTTTGGGCCCGGGTCCCTTGTCGGAATATGTCCCCGCCGGCGACGAGGCCTATCACCTCGACCTTGAAGTCGGTGGCTACATCAACGGCGCCATGGACACCACCCGTCTCATGACCTATCGGGGCTGCACGCTCGAGCGCGACGCAGCCTATATGTACGCCCTCCTTCTGGAAGCCGCCGAAGCGGATGGGATTCGGCTGCGCCCGGTCGACTGTTATCGCTCCTTCGGCAATCAGAGAGCGGCCTACGACAGACGTTGTCCGGTGAGCGAGGTTGAGATCTACGCCGTCGACCCGATGACCGGAGAAACGGCGCAAGCCGGCACCAAGTCGGTGCGGATTTGCTCCGGCCCGCCCACGGCGCGCCCCGGTCACTCCAACCATGGATGGGGTCGTGCTGTTGACTTCGGGGACGGCTCCGGGGTGCTCGGCTGCAATGACCGCGCCCTGCGCTGGCTCCAGGGCAACGCCTACCGATTCGGTTGGGTTCATCCGAGATGGGCGTGGTGTGACATGGACACCCGTGAGCCTTGGCATTGGGAGTGGGCCGGGGTCACCGATCCGACGTTGGTCGGTTACTACCAGTTCAACGAGGAACTCATGCAGATCGTGCAGTGATCAGCCTGCCGTAACGGTCTTCGCCGGCACTCTCACCACCCCGCCGAGGAGGACTCCGATCACCGGCAGGGACAGCACCAAGCCGTTCAACCCATCCTCATCGGCGATTCCGATTGCCGCAAGCAGTCCCAGCCCGGCGCAGATCGAGATCACGGCGAGGATTGGCTGCCATGCCGGCGGAGACGGCCGTGGATCCGGTGCGGGTCGCTCGAATTTCCCGAATATGGCAATGAGCCCGATGGTCACCACCCCCAGCACCGCAAACCAGATCGGACGGGTCAGCCACCAGGCAGGAGACAGCGGCTCGATGCCCAGGCCAAACCCTCCGACTGCCAGGGAGGTCCCGATGACAAGCACCATGCCGGTCAGATGCCACAGGTACAGGGTCATGATCTGGAGATTGACCCCGACCACGAATTGCCAGGCACTGGGTCGATCCAACCATCGTCGCATGGGCCCTTCTAGGAGCAGTACCAGCCCGACCTGGAACATTCCGAGGAACGCCAGTGTGACCCGTGGTGGATAGCTGTTGGTGACCTCGGCCGTGTCGAGCCCGACCATCGCCACCGGGTAAGGCCCCGCCCAGACCAGAGAAAGGGTGGCGAGGAACCCCAGCATCGTAAGCCCAATCCGCCTCGGCATCCCATCCAGCTTGGCGTCGAGCCATGCGTACCCCAGTTGGTGGACCGTCCCCCATACGAAGACGTAGTTGAGGAACCCCATTGGGATCAGTCCCCCAGCGATCGATAGGAGATCACAAAGCCCGGCCAGGGCAAATCCGGCGACGATGGACCAGAGCCCGATCCGGTCCCACAGGGCGAGCAGCGGAGGGGCGATGGTGACGATCACGACGTAGGCGGCGAGAAACCAGGTGGGGACCAGGGCAACCTGAGACGCGAGCTGCAACACCTCCCAATCGAGCCCGAGACGGAGAGCCAGCCATCCGAACGCGGTCCAGAAGAGGAGAACGGGGATCACCGGGATGGCCAGGCGTCGGAGCCGGGATCGAAGCCAACCCCCATAGCCGACGCCGCGGCGGCGCGCCGAGCGCCAGGAAAGGGCATTCGAGTAGCCGCCAACGAAGAAGAAGATCGGCATGACCTGCAAGACCCAGGTGAGTGGATGGGTCATCGGTGCCAGTTCGAGAAGGTGATTCGGGACCAGCCCGCCGTCGTCGACGGTGATCGCCGCCATCAGCCAGTGACCAAACACGACGACGAGGATCGATCCCGCGCGCAAGGCATCCACAACACGATTTCTGTCAGCCGGCGTC
>JALYNX010000069.1 GCA_030772935.1 Actinomycetota bacterium
GGCAGAAGTGGGCGGCCGAGGTGAAGGGCCATCACCAACCGTTGTTCACCTACGTTGGAAGCTCCTCCAACCAGGTGTCGAATTGAAGAAGGCACGGGGACCTGTCGATAGCCGTGGCTGATGCTCCCATTCCCGCTGCTGTGTCTGATCGGACGATCGGCCAGTGGATCGGCATGTTTGAGGAGACGTTTGTAGTGGGCGGCACAGAATCCTTTCGCCTTGTGGACCTCCAGGCAATCATCTACCGAACACAGCCTCCCTTGCACCATCAGGGGCGCTTTGCTCACCCCGCCAGTTCGCAGGAGTCGCAGATAGTGCCCATGGCAATAGCCTTTCGCCTCGGCGTCCCGGTCGCAATCCGGCGCTATGCAAGTGGAGCCTGATCGATGGATCACGCCCGGCGGTCCCGGATCTCCGGTTCGACGAAGGCGCCGATAGTGCATCTCACACAGACCGCGCGCATATCCATCCCGCGGGCAGTCGTCAAGAGTGCATTCCCATCCCACGAGCACGAAAGTATCGGCGGTCGGTGACAGAAACCTGTCACCAGTCGAGGACGGGGCCGGACTGAGCCGACCCCGTTTCCTCGCATCGAACCACTGGACCTAGCTCAGCCGGTGCCCCCTACTTCCGCCGCCCACTCCTGGATGCGCTGTTCCCAGAGTGGGATCGACTCTTGGGTTCTCATCTCCAGACTTTGGGAACTGTCTGTGTACAGGACCAATAGGTCATCTGGGTGGTTCTCGACCAGCCACTGGGCGAACGGCTCCCACATTGTTGAGGAGAACCCATCCTCCCCCCCGATCGAGAATTGTTCGGTGATAGTGACGATCTTCCCGTCCAGGATTGTGAGATCGAACCAGTTGCCGCTGAAGGGCCCGCGCCCGATCTCGTCCGAAAGGAACGAGTGGTAGTCGTAGGCGCAACGCATCTTTGTTCCAGTGGCTGAACTGGCGATTGGCTCACACGAGTCGAGCAGCATCTTGAACCCGACCGCCTTCGAGAACTCGTTCCTGAGACGCCAGACTTGCAAGGACCCCCCGAGCGTGGAGATGTCGGTGCCGTCGGCGAGATAGGTCGTCGCCTGATCCACGTCGTACGCGGCGTAGGCCTCGAGAAAACTTGTCGCAACCTCCACAGCTGTCGACGCCACAGGCTCCTCTGGAGCTTCTCGGTTCTGGAAAACGACCAAAGCCCCAATCAGAAGCAACACCACCGCTGCCGCTCCGATCAGAAGCCCGGGTTGGGGGCGGTCCGGCCCCTTGTCAGTTTCGACCCTGTTCTGCGTTTGCATGTCCCCACTCCTTTGCTGAGTGACACGGAGGGTCGACAGATCCACCGGTTCGAGCGCTCTTGGATCGGGCACCGGATTGGATGCCCGCACCATGCGATCGATCTGTTCGATCGTCATCTCCCTCCTCCTTCCTCGGCAACCAGAGGGGACTGGATTGCATTGCTTGTGATGGCATGAGAGAGAGACCTGGCCAGACGCTGATAGGAGCGATGAATCCGTTGGTCCACCGCCGTCTTGGTCATGCCCATCATCTCGGCGATGGTCTCTCTGGGCAGCTCCTCCCAGGTGTAAAGCATCACTATCTCGCGATCCTTCGGGCCGAGTCTCCTAACTGCTGCGAGAACTTCGGCGTCCTGGGCCCTGCTGGCAACGATGACCGCGGGATCCGGCACCGCGGCGATTCCGAGGTTGGCCAGTCTCGAGTCGAGCCTGCTCCTGCGGTAAATCGATCGGCGCTGGTTGGCGAGCACCCGGGCCGCGACGCCGTAGAGATACGGAAGGGTCTTCGGCTCCGGGGGGAGCTGATCGAGACGCCGCCATACGACCAGGAACGTCTCCGAGGATGCGTCGGCCGCCACTTCCTGGCCGGCGCGTCTGACGCAATAGGCGAGGACCGCCAGGCTGTAGCGCTTATAGACCTGCTCGAAGGCCCGATCGTCTCGATCCGTTGCCACGATCATTTCATGTCCACCCGGAGACCGACGTTGACAACAATCGTTTGAGAATCTTCCGTCAACGTCAACAGCTCATCGGACATTGACAGGGTGAATCGGAACACACCGGTTCCGGTGACAGAGGGGATCAAAATCAACAGGGTCGGCTGAAAGTCCGACCCTGTTGTGTATGCGTCACTGATCGCCGTCGATCAGAAGATGTAGATGAGGAGGGCAATGATGAGCAAAATGCCCACCACCGTCCAGATGATTCCGCCTCTCATACCGTCCCTTTCTTAGGTGTGAGATAAATACCCCCAGAACGGGTCGCCCAACCCAACAACGGTACTGATCGATAGGCAGCTTCGGCGTGCGCTGTCGTGACGGGCAAGGAAACTCTGGTCCGTATACTTCCAGGCCGCCTCGATCACATCCTTCTGAGGTCTTTCGATGCCTGATCTGATCCTCTATGTCGCGCTCGCCGCCGGTTTCGCCGCCTTGCTTCTGGCGGCGTACTACACCCGAGCCGTGCTGGCCGCCCCCCGGGGCAGCCAGCGCATGGTGGAGATATCCGACGCCATCAGGGAAGGCGCGATGGCGTTCCTGCGCCGGGAGTACAGCTGGATTCTCGTCTTCGTCGTGGTCATGGCCGGCCTGATCGCAGTCTTCCTCGACTGGGGCTGGCCCTGGGGGGCTGCCGCCTATGTTTTCGGTGCTGCGCTCTCAGCCGGATCCGGGTACGCCGGGCTCCGCATCGCGACCGCGGCCAACTCCAGGACCACCGAGGCTGCTCGCACTGGAGGAGTCTCTGCGGCGTTGACGGTGGCCTTCCGGGGCGGAGCCGTCGCCGGCTTCACCATTGCCGGCCTCGGGTTGCTCGGCATCGGGCTCGGGTTCCTGGTCTTCGACATGCTGCTCGAACTCGACGCTTGGGCTGAGACCATCACCGCCATCGCGTTCGGAGGGTCTTCGATCGCTCTGTTCGCCCGGGTCGGAGGCGGGATCTTCACCAAGGCGGCCGACATCGGTGGAGATCTGGTCGGCAAGGTGGAGGCGGGCATTCCCGAGGACGACCCCCGGAACCCGGCGGTGATCGCCGACAACGTCGGTGACAACGTCGGCAACGTTGCCGGGATGGGCGCCGACCTCTTCGAGTCCTATGTCGGCGCACTCGTGGCGCCGATCGCATATGCCGCCATCGTCTTCCGGGGAGCCGCATTTATCGAGGAGGCGATCATCTTCCCCTTGGCGGTCGCCGCTCTGGGAATGCTCGCCGCAATCCTCGGCTCATTCCTGGTGAGGGCCGGTGACGGAGGTCGTCTCGCCGGGGCCCTCCATCGTGGGACCTACTTCGCCCTGATCCTCACCGCACTCGGGGTTCTTGGGCTCTCCTATTGGA
>JALYNX010000070.1 GCA_030772935.1 Actinomycetota bacterium
CCGGTCGTCCAGAGCGAGCGAGAGCAGGATTCCCTGAAGCAGGGGCTCGACGCCGGAGATGTCGAGCGGTGTTCCCTGGGGAGTGGAACTGATTCCCGGTTCCAAGACGGCGAAGGCTTCGCTGAGACGCTGATCCAAGAAGTCGGTCTGTGTCAGATCGGAAAGGCCGCCACCGTTAGCGAGGACCAGGCGAAGCATCTCGACATCGATACGGTCGAAGGGCTTGTCGGTCGCCGGGCCCACCCCCGAACCTCGAGGGCTGCCGCCCGTCACTGCGGCTTCGACGTCGGCCAGGTCGACCCCCACCCGCCGCGCCACGTATCGCATGTACTCCCGCCGTGCGATCCCATCGTTGACTTTGCGGAGTTGGGCCGCCGCACTGTGCAACGCCCGAGCCCGACCCTCAGGCCCCTCCAGGTCGTACTTGGCAACTTCGTGATCGATCCGATGCTCCAACAATGGCCGAGCCTTGTTGACCGCAGCTACCAATTCTTCGCCGCGACCCTCCTGCACCAGGTCGGCCGGGTCCAGGCCGTCGGGCATCACCGCCACCCGAAGGTCGAGATCGAGTCGGAAAGGAGTGTCCAATTGGTCACCCCGCAGCGCTGCCCTCGACCCGGCCTCGTCGGAGTCGAAGGCAAGCACTACCCGCTCCGAGAATCGGCGCAGAAGATCGAAGTGCCCGTCGCCCAGAGCTGTCCCACAGGTGGCGATGGCTGTCGTGATCCCGGCCTGGTGCATGGCGATGACATCGGTGTACCCCTCGACGATGACCGCGGGCGAGGTCTCCGTCATGTTCTTTCGAGCCCGGTCCAACCCGAAGAGGAGGGAGCCTTTGTGATAGAGGATCGAATCGGCGGAGTTCACGTACTTGGCGTCGGGGTTGTTGGTTACCTTGCGGTCGATCCCCTCCAGCTTCCGACCCCCAAACCCGACAGGGTCGCCCCGCAGGTCATAGATCGGAAACATCAACCGGCCCCGAAACACATCGAAGACCCCGTTCTGCCCCCGGCGGGAAAGCCCGGCGTCGATCAACACCCGATCATCGACACCGCCCGCCTTCAACTCCTTGGTCAGCGTGTCCCAGTCGACACCGGCGAATCCCATCTTCCACTCGTCGATCAGGTCGCCGTCATACCCACGGCCGCGGAGATAAGCCCGAGCCGGCCCGGCTTCGGATGACGAGCGCAGCCTTTGGTTGTAGACCTCGATCGCCCGCCGGATGGCGTCGACCGCAGCTGCCCGTCTCCCCCGGTCCCGGGCCTCTGTCGGATCTTGGGTGAGGGTGATCCCCGCCTTGCGCGCCAACAGATCCAAAGCGTCGCCGAACTCCACTCCTTGGGTCTCAGAGACAAAGGTGAACACATCGCCCCCCGTGCTGCACCCGAAGCAGTGATAGAGGCCCCGGGCCCGGTCCACCGACATCGAAGGGGTCTTTTCCTCATGAAAGGGGCAAACCGCCATGAACGAACGACCGGATCGCTTGACGGTGGTGACTTCGGAGATCAGCTCGACGAGGTCGGTGGCCTCCCGGACCCGGTCGATATCGGAGCGATCTGGCATGGCCCGTCGATCATAAGGACGACCGTGAGGTGTTCAGCCTGCGGTAGCGACGAATTCGAGCCGGATCACGACCTCGTCGGAGACATCCGCCACCCCAGGGGCATTGGGAATCCCGAGGTCGAAATCGCCACGCAGCACCGTGGTCTGGGCTGTGCCCTCGATGGTTCCCTCGTCGACAAACGTGGCCGAGACATCGAAGGTCGCGGAATTGGTGGTCTCCTTGATCTTGAGGTCGCCAGTCACCGTGAACTCCATGGTGTCACCGATGGCCGCCGTCCCGCTCAGCCCGTCGACCGAGGTCACGTCGAAGGTGATGAACTCGAACTCGTCGCTGGCGGAGTTGAGGATCACCGGTCCCCGGATCGCGCGATCCCGGTTACCCGAGTCGGTCTCGAAGGTCCGCGCGTTGACGATGACCTGGGAGAACTGGGCGGTGCTGACATCGTTGGCGTCGACCTGGATTTGGCCCGCCAGCTCTGACGTAGTCCCGATCACGGTTTGCGGCGAGCCGCGCAGCACCTCGTCGATCTCGAAGCTCGCC
>JALYNX010000071.1 GCA_030772935.1 Actinomycetota bacterium
ACCACACCGATCACGGCAGGCTCATGCTCGGCTGTCGCCGTGAGCACCTCCCCGAGACCGTCGGGATCCACTGTCAGAGAGAATCCGATTCCCATGTTGAAGGTCCGCCACATCTCGTCTCGGTTGACTCCCCTGGCGGCGACCGCTTCGAAAACGGTCGGCAGCTGCCATGACCTGGTGTCGATGCTTGCCCCTAGATGGCGAGGCAAGGACCTCGGGATGTTTCCGGCGATTCCTCCGCCGGTGATATGAGCGGCGGAGTGCACCGCCCCGGTTGCGACGGCCTTCTGCACAGCGGGCGAATAGATGACGGACGGCTCGAGGAAGCTGTCCAGATGCTCCTCGAGGGTGTCGGCGAACAGGGCTCGGATCAGTGAGAAGCCATTGGAGCGGAGATTCGGTGACCTGAGCCCGACCAGCCGGTCGCCCTCGACGACGCGGCTTGCACCGAGTTCCGCTCCGTGCTCCACGACACCCATGACCGCGCCCGCAAGGTCAACAGCATGAGGTTCCATTACGCCTGGGTGCTCGGCTGTCTCTCCCCCCAGAAGCGGGCATCCCGCAATACGACAGGCGGCGGCGATCGAAGTGACGATCGCCAGGTCTCGCTCCAGGTTCAGGGAGCCCACGGCGAGGTAGTCCACGAATCCGATCGGCCTCGCGCCCAGGGCAGCGACGTCGTCGACACACATCGCCACCACGTCCATGCCGACCCCGTCCCAGCGTTCGGCGAGTCTTGCCAACTCGAGCTTGGTGCCGACACCGTCAACCGACATCATGAGAACCGGGCGTTGGTAGCCGTCAGGGATCTCGACTCCGGCTGCGAAGCCACCGAACCCGCCGATCACGTTGGCGGCCCAGGTCGAGGTGACCACCGACGAGATGTTGGCCACGTGACGGTCGGCGCCGAGGAGGTCGACCCCGGCCTGCCGGTAGGAGGTCATCTCAGGAACGCTCGAGCTGGAACTTGTCCGTCACGTCGGGGATCTCGGTGGGGTACTCCCCGGACAGACAGGCAGTGCAGAACCCGGCATCGGCGACGCCAGTAGCCCCGAGCAGGCCTTCCAACGACAGATACCCGAGGGAGTCGGCGCCGAGATGCACACGGGTCTCCTCGACATCCATGCGGGATGCGATGAGGGTCGACCGATCGGAGGTGTCCATTCCGTAGAAGCAGGGCCAGCGGTAAGGCGGCGAGGAGATCCGGAGGTGGACCTCTACCGCACCGGCGTCCCGAACCAGCTGCACCAGCTTGCGGGTGGTCGAACCGCGCACGATGGAGTCGTCGACGAGTATGACCCGCTTCCCCTGGAGGTTTTCCACGATCGGGTTGAGCTTGAGTCGGATCCCCCGATCCCGGATCGTCTGGCTGGGCTCGATGAAGGTGCGGCCGATGTAGCGGTTCTTGACCAACCCATCGGTGTAGGGGATGCCACTGCCGACGGCAAAACCCTGGGCGGCCGGAATCCCCGATTCGGGCACCGGAACGACCACGTCGGCGTCCACCGGGTGCTCGGCGGCGAGGACCTGGCCCATCTGGTGACGTGCCCCGTGGATGCTTCGCCCGTACATCTGGCTGTCGGGGCGGGCGAAATACACGAACTCGAAGAGACAAAGACCCGGAGTGACCTCGCTGAACGGGTAGTAGCTCTGAACGCCGCCAGCCCCGATGACCACCATCTCTCCGGCGGCCACCTCGCGTACGAATCGAGCACCGACGAGATCCAGCGCGGCAGTCTCCGATGCGATCACCCAGCCCCCTCGGGGAAGCGACCCGAGACATAGGGGGCGGAACCCATTGGGATCGCGCAGACCGACCACCCGGCCCTGGTCCATGATCACCAAGGAGAATGCACCCTGCCAGGTGGGCGCCACCTTCATGATCGCCAATTCCAGCCCACGGGCGTCGGAGCGCTCGTCGTCCAGTGCCCGGGCTATGCCTTCGGCCATGAGATCAGAGTCGGTGGTGGTGGTGCCCGAAATCCCGAGCTCGGCGGCGAGCTGTCGGGTGTTGGTGAGATTGCCATTGTGCCCCAAGGCGAGACTGGTGTTGCCCACCTGGCGATGGGCGGGCTGGGCATTGGCCCAGTTGTTGGAGCCGGTGGTCGAATAACGGGTGTGTCCGATCCCTACATGGCCGTCGAGACCGGCCAGGGACTGCTCGTCGAAGACCTCGGCGACCAAGCCGAGATCCTTGAACACGGTGACGGTCGCACCATCCGAGGTCGCGATCCCGGCCGATTCCTGTCCACGGTGTTGAAGGGCGAAGAGACCGAAGTAGATGAGGTTGGCCGCACGCTCTTGGGGGGTGTACGCAGCGATTATCCCGCACGCCTCACCGGGCCGGTCGAATGGTGCGATGAGAGCCTGGTCGGGCACGTCGGTCATGGTAGTGAGACCGCCTCGCTCACCTATTCGCCCGGGTCCGGCCCAATGATCCTCGCCCGGCATGTTTGAGAATTGCTCCAATGTGGAATGAAGCCCTCAGACCGCTCGCTCCGAGCGGATCTGGAGGCACAAAATGAAGAACAGATTGACCAAGAGTTTCCTGGCGTCAGCACTCGCCTTGAGCATGCTGCTCGTCGCCTGCGATTCCGATAATCCCGATGATGGCGGGTCTACGGCGCCTGGCGGCGTCGAGACCACCACGACTCTGGCGGGAATCACGACAACTGTCGCCCCCTGAAGCCAGCAACCGCCAGAAGAAGACGGGGCCTGTCTGGGCCCCGTCTTCGCGTCTGCGGAAGCCCGTTCAGAGAAAGCGCTTGATTCCGACCTCTAGCGCCTGGGGCGTGTCGACTGAGAACCAACTTCTCCCATCCTCACCCCATGGCGCCCAGAGCTCGGGTGTCACCGCCTCGAAGGAAACCCGATCGAGCAGGCTTTGGATCGAACCGTCGGCTCCCGCCTCTTCTAGCGCCGCTTCAGCAATGGCCTTGGGGTAGAGCGCACAAGTGACCTGTCGCACACCTTCATCGTCCACCGGCACCACCGGGATGCTCGACTCGATCTGGCTGAGCCGCTCCAGAGTCTGAGCTCGGACGAACGGCTGATCCACCGCAACGATGAGGACCCGATCCTCGTCCATGGCTGAGAGTGCAGTCGCGATTCCGGCCAAGGGCCCCCGGGCCGGGATGACATCGGGCCAGCATTCGAAACCTGCCCGCTCGGCGCCGAGAACAACGACATGAGGTAGGAACTCACTGAGAGTCGACGAGACGCGCTGCAGCATCGTCAGGCCTTCGATCACCACCTCGGCCTTGTCCGACCCCATTCGGGAGCTTCGACCGCCGGCCAGAACGGCTCCAAGGGTGTTCATCCGGCTCAGTCGCCGAGGGCGATCCCCAAGCTGCGCGCCGAGCTCAGCCAGGGATGGTCGAGGGGCACGAACTTGGTGATGCCCGCGACTTCCTTGAGGGGAACCGGCTCCGTGTTCTCGCCTCGGGCGGCGACCATCACCCCACGCAGGCCTTCGGCGACATAGTCGGCGCAGGCGGTGCCGAGCCGGGTGGCGAGCAACCGGTCGGCGGCGGACGGAGTCCCGCCACGTTGCACATGCCCGAGGATGGTGACCCTGGACTCCAATCCGGTGAGGGCTTCGAGGCTCGATGCGAGTTGTTCCGTTCGCTTCGATCGATGTCCCTGAAGGTCTTTGAGAGACTTCTTGAGCCGACGACGGTCGGTTCCTATTGCCGCCTCCAGCTCCTCGGTGATGGCGGCCTCGGCCGAGGCCTGGCCCCGGGAGTAGGCGCCTTCGGCGACCGCCACGATCGAGAAGGCACTGCCGGCCTCCTTGCGTATCTGGATCGATGACGCCACCGCCTCGACATCGTGTGGGATCTCGGGGATCAAGATGACGTCGGCGCCACCGGCAAGCCCGGCCCCTAGAGCCAGCCAGCCCACGTCATGGCCCATGGTCTCGACCACGATGATCCGGTGGTGGGAGTGGGCTGTGGAGTGGAGACGATCGATGGCGTCAGTGGCGATTCCCATCGCGGTGTCGAACCCAAAGGTCACATCGGTCCCGGCGACGTCGTTGTCAATGGTCTTGGGCACCCCCAAGACAGGGATCCCGACTTCGTCGAGCCTCAAAGCGTTGCGCATCGTGCCGTCGCCGCCGAGGCAGACCAGGGCTTCCATGTTGTGTTGTTCGACGATCTCGCTCATCACGGTGCGCCCGTCCATGGTCGTCCCGTCGGCCAGTTCCATCCTGTCGACCCGGGCACGACTGGTCCCCAGCACCGTGCCGCCCCTGGTCAGAATCCCGGAGAGGTCGTCGTCGTCGAGGCGTTGGAACCGGTTCAACATCAGCCCCTGGAAGCCATCCTTGAAGCCGACAACCTCCATCCCGTAGGCACGTTGCGCCGCTTTGCCGATGGCGCGGATGGCGGCGTTGAGCCCGGGGCTGTCACCGCCCGCGGTGAGGATGCCGATGGTTCGCGTCACCCGGCGATGGTATCC
>JALYNX010000072.1 GCA_030772935.1 Actinomycetota bacterium
AGGAGGGCCCGTCCCTGGACGCTGCGGGGAAGCATGGCTTCGGGATGAAGAAGGGCCGGCTTGTCCCAACCCCGCACCGCGACCTCGATCAAACGACCCTCGGCCACCAACCGCTTGACTAATGGCCGTGCCTCGGGCATCCGGATCCGGTAATAGTCGGCCACGTCGTCGGCGGTGCCTACCCCCAGGGCCCGGGCGGACCGCTCGAGCAGGATCGACTGGGCCTCCTCCTTGGGTAAGGCGGCTGCGTCGAAGTCGGCTGGAGGTATGACTCGTTCCGCGAGGTCGTAAATTCGAACGAAGTTGCGTCGGTCGGCGGCAGCGAGCTTTCCCTGGACGAAAAGCATCTCCAGCGCCACCTTGCCGTGGGACCAGTTCCACATCGGGTTGATGGTCCGATCCCCCTTCTCGCCGGGATCATCGAGATCGCTGGTCTGGAGCGGGCCGCGTCGGCGGACCTCGTCGAGCACCCCTTCCAGGTATCCCGGCCGGTCGGCAATCAACTGCTCCATCCGATCCCAGCTGAAGCCGCGTTCCATGCGCCACCGGAACAACCGATGGTCTGCAACCGGCAACACAGAAGCCATATGACCCCAATACTCGAACATCTCCCCGGACCGCCACAACCACTGATCGAGGGCGGCGTGGTCGTAGGCCCCGAGGCGGGAGAAGAACGGCATGTAGTGGGTTCGACTGAAAACATTCACCGAGTCGAGTTGGACGACCAGGACTCGATCCAGAACCCGTCGGAAATGCCTGACGTCGACCCGGCCTGAGGGCCGAGGCTCGGTGAAGCCCTGCGCAGCGAGCGCATACCGACGTGCTTGGTCGATGCTGATGCTGCGCATGGGCGGGCGAGGGTAGCTGTAGGCCGTGACACGCCTACCGAGGATCAATCCGGCGAGAGAGCTGTGGCCGGGTAACACGACTCCGAGGATGAATCCGGCCGACCGGCGTCTGCTTGGCCGAGACCGTTCGAACCTGCCAACCCCAACTTCCTGGCCGACTGAGGGTGGGTCTCGGCCAAAGTCGGCCGGCATCGGATCTGCCAAAATGCAATACGTGATCGAGCGCTACACCCTTCCCGAGATGGGCCAGATCTGGTCTGACCAGCGCCGGCTGGAGACCTGGATGGAAGTCGAAGTCCTCGCACTGGAAGCATGGGCCAAGCTCGGCAAGGTCCCTGACGATGTGGTGGCGGCGGTGCGCTCGGTCAAGTGCCCCACCCCCGACGATGTGGCCACCCGCGAAGAGATCACCAATCACGACCTGGCTGCGTTTGTCGACCTCCTGGGCGAGGCAGCCGGAGGGGAAGCGGCCGGATACGTCCATTACGGGCTGACGTCGTCGGATGTTCTCGACACCGCCCTTGGATCGCTGCTCATGCAGTCGGCGGATCTGCTTCTCGACTCCTTGGCCTCACTGTTCGAGGTAGTCAAGCGAAAGGCGGAAGAGCACGAGGCCACGTACATGATCGGCCGCACCCACGGCATCTGGGCCGAGCCGACCACCTTCGGCCTGAAGCTGGCAGGGTGGGCATTTGAGCTGTCGCGGGATCACACCCGGCTCGAGGCGGCCCGAAGCTCGGTTGCGGTGGGCAAGATCTCCGGTGCGGTTGGGACCTACTCCCACGTCCCTTCGGAGATCGAGAGCCACGTTTGCCCCTCGCTGGGACTGGCGATCGAGCCGGCTTCGACCCAGGTCACCGCGCGGGACCGCCATGCCGAGTATTTGCAGGTGCTGGCCCTGATCGGGGCCTCGGTCGAGCGAATGGCGACCGAGATCAGACATCTCCAACGATCCGAAGTCTCAGAGGTGAGAGAGGCCTTCGGCAAAGGGCAGAAGGGGTCGTCTGCCATGCCCCACAAGCGGAACCCGATCCTCTCGGAGCGGATGACGGGCATGGCTCGCCTCCTCCGCGGCTACGCACAAGTCGGCCTGGAGAACGTCGCGCTCTGGCACGAACGAGACATCTCCCACTCGTCGGCAGAGCGGGTGGTCCTCCCCGATGCTTCGATCGTCCTTCACTACATGCTCGTCAAGTTCGCCAACCTGATCGAGAACCTCGTCGTCGACGTAGACCGCATGAAAGCCAATCTTGCTTCCACCCAAGGGTTGGTCTTCAGCCAGGCGATCCTCTTGGCCCTGGTCGACTCCGGGCTGACCCGCGACACCGCCTACCGCATCGTTCAGGCACACGCCATGACCGCCTGGAACGGAGACCGTCAGCTGCGTGATCTCCTGGCTGCAGATCCCGACGTCGGGCTCACTGGTGAGGAACTGGACGGCTATTTCGCCTTGGAGGCGGTTAGTGAATCGGCAGCAGTGATATTCCAGCGTCTCGAGTCACTTCAAGTCGGCTTACGGAATCAGTCGAGCGGGTAGATCTCCTCCAACTGGTCCTTGAACGGCATGGTCGGAAGGAGGACAGCCGCACCCCGTGGCGTCCGGTGGTTCTGGACCTCGATCGAGAAACGGGAAACGTCCTCCTTGGAGATCCCCCGGTACCGCCAGGCGGCTGAGACAGCCTGTCCGAACGTCCATGACGAGTCGAGCCGGACCGAGGAGGCGACTGCGGAGAGCTTCTTGGTCAACGACACCGGTGAAGAGAAACCGGCCGCCTTGCCCGCCAGCTGGAACAAGACATCCTGCTGACGGGTCTGACGGGCGAAGTCGGATCCGACAACCGTCACCCATTTCCCGTCGATCAGCTGCTCGGTATGCCTCGATCTGACCCAGGCCAGGGCGGTGTCCCCATTGGCTTTCCGGCAACCAGACCCGGTGATGTTGAGTGCAGAGTTGGCGTCACGGGTCGGGTGGTCGACACAGATGCTCACACCTCCCATGGCATTCACGATCCGGGCGAAGCCACCGAAGTTGACACGGGCCACATGGTCGATCGGGATCCCGCTGTAGTCCTCGACCATGATCGCCAATAGCTCCGATCCCGAAGCGACCCCGGTGCACCCTCCCAACCCTTCGTTGAGCCTGGTCAGAGTTCTCTGGCACAGGTTCCATACGAAGAGATCCCTGGGGAGGCTGACCATGATCGGATTGGCGTCGTCCGATGGCTGCAGGGCGAGGATGATCACGTCAGCGAGGAACCCGGAGGCGTCCGCCCCCACCAGGAGATACGAGGTGAACTCCTCGTCGTCGATAGGTGCCCCGAAAGAGTGGGGGGTCAGGGCACGAGGATCGAACCTCCCTGTGATGTCGAACTCCCCGGCCAACTCCAGTTGATCTTCAACCGCGGGCTCCTCCCCCTCCGGGTATTGAGCAGGTTCGACGAACACGATGTCGCGCGAGGTCGTGTCCGTGACGTCGATCGCGGCTCGAGCCGCGCCGGGATCGAACTCCTCGGTGGCCACCGTGCCCAGGGCGGCCTGGACCTGATAGACGTAGAACGCTCCCAACCCGAGAAGAACCCCGGCGGCGACGGTGAGCGCCACCCTCCACGGGTGGCGGACCACGTATTGAACGATTCCCACTTCGAGACCGATCCTAGATCTCGAGGAGTCGGGCCGAGACCGTGGTGTGAACGGTGCCCCTGACACCGACGAGATCCGGTGCACGTGGCCGTGGCCGAGCGCAACCGCCGCTCCACTACCCTGCCGCCACATGGTGGCGCTACCTCATGTCGCATCCGGCAAGGTCAGGGAGATGTACGAGGTAGACGAGGACCATCTCCTCATCGAGACCACCGATCGGATCTCTGCCTACGACGTTGTTCTCAACCAGGCGATTCCCGAGAAGGGAAAGGTGCTGACGGGGCTCAGCCTCCACTTCTTCGACCTACTCGACACTCCGAATCACCTCGTCACCACCGACCTGACCGGGATCGACGGTCTGTCCGAGACCGATCGGGTCGCTCTGGCCGGCAGGGCAATGGTGGTTCGCCGCGCCGAAGTGATCCCAGTCGAGTGCGTGGTCAGGGGGTATCTATACGGGTCGTCGTGGCGGGAGTACCGCGACGGAGGCGGTCCCACCACCGAGCATCTCCCCTCAGGGCTGGCACTGGCAGACCTCCTCCCCGAGCCGATCTTCACCCCGGCCACCAAGGCCACCTCGGGTCACGACGAGAACATCACCGAGTCCCAGACCCGATCCCTCCTCGGCGATCAGCTCTACGAAGAGTTGCGGAAGCGCTCTGTCGACATCTACCTCCGCGCCTCGGAGTACGCCGCGGCCAGGGGGGTGATTCTCGCCGACACCAAATTCGAGTTTGGGCTGGCCGGCGGAGAATTGCTGATCATCGACGAGGTGCTCACACCTGATTCGTCCCGGTACTGGCCGGCGGATCGTTGGGTCCCGGGACACGATGTCCCCTCTTTCGACAAGCAGCCGTTGCGCGACTGGCTCGACGCTTTCGACTGGGACAAAACCCCGCCTGCCCCCGACCTTCCGCCGGAGGTCGTCGCCGAGACGAGCGCGCGCTATGTCGAGGCCTACGAGCGGGTCACCGGGGAGAGCTTCGATGTCTATCTGAGCAGAGCCTCACGATGAGGGTGAACGTCGAGATCACCCGCCGCCCAGAGATCGCCGATCCCGAGGGGACCAACATCATGCGGGCGCTCACCGATTTGGGTCATCGCAACATCGAGTCGGTGCGGGTCGATCGGATCATCCATCTCGACGTCAGCGGCGACGATCCCAACCAGGTCAAGGAGCGTGTCGAGGAGATGTGCCGTCAGCTCTTGGCCAACCCCGTGTTGGAGGACTTTCGGGTCGAGGTGGGCGAGTGAGGACTGCGGTTGTGGTGTTTCCGGGCACCAACTGCGAACACGACGTGGTCCACGCCCTGCGATCGCTCGGTGGGGAAGCCGAACTCGTCTGGCATCGTGAGACCGATCTCTCCGATTTCGACGGAGTGATCCTCCCCGGAGGGTTTGCCCATGGCGACTACCTGCGGACCGGGGCCATCGCCCGGTTCTCCCCGGTGATGTCCGAAGTGGGACGCATGGGCGATGAGGGCGCCCCGGTCCTCGGGATCTGCAACGGATTCCAAGTGCTCTGCGAGGCCGGGATGCTCCCCGGCGCATTGATCGCAAACCGCGATCTGGCATTCATCTGTCGTTTTGTGGACGTCGAAGTCACCGACACCGCGACGATCCTCACCCGGAACACCGCGCTCGGGCAGCGGATACGAATTCCGCTCAACTCCTACGAGGGAAACTGGGTGAACCCGGGTTCCGAGGCCAGGGTCGCGCTCCGCTATCTCGACGATCCGAATGGGTCACAGGGCTCGGCAGCGGCGATCTCAAGTCCCGACGGCAACGTCGTCGGAGTCATGCCCCACCCCGAGCGCGCCTCGGACGAGGTGCTCGGATCATCGGATGGGCTGGTTCTCTTGGAGAGTTTCCTCCAGTCGCTGGTGCCCGCATGACGATCACCGGCCAGCCGGTGCACCGCCGGCTGGGCATGACCGACGACGAATACGAGTCGGTGACCGGGATCCTGGGCCGTGAGCCACGTCCCTCCGAGCTGGCCATGTACTCGGTGATGTGGTCCGAACATTGCTCCTACAAGTCCTCGCGGGCCCATCTGCGCCGCTTCCCCACCGAGGCCCCTTGGGTGGTGGTTGGGCCTGGCGAGAACGCTGGGGTGGTCAAACTCGGCGACGGCTGGCTGGCGGCGCTCCGGATCGAGAGCCACAACCACCCCTCGTTCGTCGAGCCATATCAGGGTGCGGCCACCGGCGTTGGGGGAATTCTGCGCGATGTGTTCACCATGGGAGCCCGGCCCATCGCCCTCTGGGACCAAATCAGGTTCGGCCCGCTGGACGATCCGAGAAACCGGTATCTGTTCGGCGGCGTGGTGGCGGGAATCGCCGGGTACGGCAATGCGGTAGGAGTGCCCACCGTGGGTGGTGAGATCGAGTTCGACCCGACGTATTCCGGCAACCCTCTCGTCAACGTCATGTGTCTCGGCATCCTCAAAGAAGAGCAGCTGGTTCTCGGGACAGCCGGAGAACCGGGAAACGTGGCGGTTCTGCTCGGAAAGGCCACTGGTCGCGACGGAATCGGCGGGGCATCGGTCCTCGCCTCGGCCTCGTTCGACGACGGATCCCAGGAGAAGCGGCCCAGCGTTCAGGTAGGGGATCCTTTCGAGGAGAAGAAGCTGATCGAGGCCTGTCTCGAGCTCTACGACGGAGGGCTGGTGGCCGGAATCCAGGACCTGGGCGCAGCCGGACTCGCCTGCGCCATCTCGGAGCCATCGGGGAGGGCCGGAGTCGGACTGGACGTCGACCTCGATGCCGTCCATGTCAGGGAGCAAGGAATGAGCGCGCCCGAGCTCCTCATGTCCGAATCGCAGGAACGGATGATGGCGTTCGTCGATCCGGAGAACGTCGAGGCGGTGCTGGCAGTCGCCGAGAAATGGGAGATCGAGGCGTCTGTGGTCGGTGCGGTGAAACCCGGCGGCACCTTGACCGTCCGCCACGAAGGCGACATCGTCGCCGAGCTGCCCGCGGCCTCCCTGGCGGACGACGCCCCGCTCTACGACCGGCCGTCGAGTCGTCCCGAGTGGCTCGACGGGTTGTGGGAGACCCCGGGCACGGCCCAGGTCGACACTGCCGACGCCTTGCTTCGACTCCTCGATGACCCCGGTATCGGCTCCTCGGCCTGGGTCCACGAGCAGTACGACCACATGCTGTTCCTCAACACCTTGTGCGGCCCGGGAGGAGACGGGTCGCTGCTCCGGATCAGGGGGACCACCAAGGGCCTGGCCGTGTCCACCGATGGCAACGGACGTCTCTGTCTGCTCGATCCACGACGGGGGGCGGCTCGTCTGGTCTACGAGGCGGCGCTGAACGTTGCGATGACCGGAGCCCAGGCGCTGGCAGTCGTCGACAACCTGAATTTCGGGAACCCCGAGAAACCTGAGGTCATGTGGCAGTTCCGCGAGACCGTGGAGGGGATCTCCGAGGCGTGTGAGGCTCTCGGGATCCCGGTCGTCGGGGGAAATGTCTCGTTCTACAACGAGACGGATGGCGCTGACATCCACCCCACCCCTGTGGTCGGCCTCCTCGGGCTCGCCGACCCGATCCCTGTCCGAATCCCGGGCGTCAATCGGGCGAAGGAGGGCATGGAGATCTGGGAGATCGGCCCGGAAGCGACCGAGAATCTCGCCGGCTCGGCCTTCCAACGTGTCGTCGAAGGGCGACTCGGGGGCCGGCCAACCGCCCCCAATCCGGAGGTGGCGAAACAGGTGATTGACCTGGCGGCCTCCCTGGCACACCAGGTAGAGGTTCTCCATGATGTGTCGTCGGGGGGCCTGGCGGTGGCCGTCGCCGAGATCTGCATCGCCTCCAATGTCGGGGCCGAGCTCCGGGTCGCGCCCGACCCTCGCCTCTTCTCCGAGGATCCCCACCGATTTGTCCTGATGATGGCACCGCGCTCTGTGGGTTTGCCGACCGGCATCGCCCGGCGAATCGGCACCGTCGGGGGCACCAGTCTCTCGATCGGGGGTGAGACCCTCGACCTGGGTCTTCTCGCCCTCACCTATCGCGAGGCGATCCCGCGTCGAATGCGCGCCTGA
>JALYNX010000073.1 GCA_030772935.1 Actinomycetota bacterium
CAGTCAGGGGAGTGACTCGAGATGACCTTGGAATGAGCGAGGGACACAGCCTCGCACACTTCGGAGAACTTGACCGGCTGGGGCGCGAACGAAAGACCCCGGTTCTCCACTCTCGCCACTGCAAGCAGCTGGTCGATCATGGTCTGGAGCCGCCTGCCGTCATGGACAAGCGCTTCAAGGATCTCGTCTCGGTCGGGTCCGTCCGGATTTGTCAGCAGGAGAAGCTCGGCACCGGTGACCACGCTGGTCAGCGGGGTTCTCAATTCGTGGTTGATCATTAGGACGAACTCGGCCCGAATCCGGTTCTTTTCCTCGGCAAGAGCGAGCGCTGCTTCCGCGTTACGACGCGCTACGTCCAACTCGGCGTTGTGCACCTGCAGCGAATCGGTGTTCTGGCGGAGGAACTCGGCTTCGAGCGCTATCTCCCGGTAGCGCTGGATCGCGTGGGAGCGCGCGATCAGGACCGCCAGCGCGCCGATGGCGAACAGAATGGCGACTGCCGCCAGTTGCATGGTCGCGGGCTGGACGCCACTCGCTCCAGCTCGCCGGGCCAGCAACTCGGAGATGTCGTAATAGAGAAGTAGCGAGAGGTCTCCCTCCACCCCGGGTAACACCGCCAGATAGAGGGCATCTCCGCTCTGCCACTCGGGGACACCGTCGATCTCCAGGTCCTGGCCGATGGGCTCGGCCACTGCCCCGAAGCGTCCCGAGCCCAGCGCATACTGGAGAACCGGGTTGTCGACCGTGCTTCCGACGAGCAAGTCAGAGGTGGCTGCTGTGATCGTGCCCTCGGAGTCGACGAGAGCCACGCCCTCGATGTGGAGCACGTTGCGAAGATGACGAACCGCCTCGTCGGGCGTCATCCCGGAGGAGACTGCCCCGTTGATCCGCTCGATCCCGGATTGGGCGTCGGAGAAGAACAACTGACCTTCGCCAATTGGCCGGCTGGCGTTGGCTTGATGCGCGGCTGCCGCAGTCGCGGCGGCGATGGACAGGACCGCAAAGACTGCGGCCAGCGTGATCCACCAACGGGACGGACGGGTCCCTTTAGAGACGCGGGTCGCCATGTAGGGAAAATCGGCGGTTTGTGGGCGCGCCTTGAGTCAACAAGTCAGGTATCGCCTGCTTCTGGCTAGCCGGGTCTATCGGGTGTGCCAGTCGAGGAATCGCTCCATGCGGTGATAGAAATGGAGTTGAGGTTCCCGTCGCAGGAGCCCATGCGCCTCGGTGGGATAGGTGACGTACTCGTACGTCTTGTCGTGGCGTTCGAGAGCCTCGACCAATTCCTCTGCCTGCTTCGGGTGGACTCTGGGGTCCTTTTCCCCCTGTCCGATCAAGATCGGCACGTCGAGGTGGGGCACCCCGTAGATCGGGGACCCGGCTCGATAGGCCCCGGGGTTCTCCTCGGGATGGCCGAAGAGTCTGAGAAACTCGTCACGGCCGACGCGATCGGTCTGCTCCCAGGACGTCAGCATGTTGTAGTCGCCGTACTTGGCGACACCGCCAACGAAGGGATTGTCGGGATGAACCAGTGCGGCGAGGGTCAGGTAGGCCCCGTAGCTGGCGCCGAAGATGGCCAAGCGATCGGAGTCCACCCAATCCAGGCTGCGGAGATACTGACCCGCAGCGACGCAGTCCCCGGCGTCGCCAACCCCACAATCGCCGTGGTTGGCACGCTCGAACTCCAACCCGTAGGAGGTCGACCCGCGGAAGTTGATGGCGAGCCAGGCATACCCGTTCTCGATGAAATGCTGGGCCTGCCCATCCCATTCGTCGCCGTAATGAGCGGTAGGCCCACCATGGGCATAGACCACAGCAGGAACCGGTCTTGAGGTATCGCTCGGTTTGAACAGGAAGCCCTCGATCTCCAAGCCGTCGAGGGAGCGGTAGGTGACCCGCTCGGGGATGACGTGGGCGACTCGGCCAATGGCAACCGGGGCGCCGTCGAACAGCCACCGTTCGTCGCCGCCGGTCGTGATGAGCTTCAGACGCGGTGGCGATCCCCAGGACTCATGCGTGGCAACTATCCCGGCGGTTACCACATGAGGCGCCCCCCAAGTGCCCCCTTGGGCGATGACAACTGCTGATCCGTCGAGTTCGAACGTCATCAGGTCGGTCTGCCCGCGCCTGGTCGCTGTGGCCACCAGCCCCTGCCCTTCTGGCAGCCATGCCGGAGCCCCGAAATCGACGTCTCCCTCGGCGAGACGGCGGGACTCACCTGTAGCGAGATCGCTGACGTAGAGCCAGAAGCGACCCTCCTCCTCGGAAACGTAGGCAAACCGATCCTCGAAGGGCCGCGCCGAGTCAGCGCGCCGGTCGGGGTGGCCAACCAGGGTCTCCCAATTCCCATCGGCACCGATGAGGATGATGTCTGACCGATTGAGGTCGTCCTTGGGGAGAAAAGTCGCCAGGATCCTTCCGTCGTCGAGGAGATGGGGGTCGAGGACGTCACCGTCGACCGGGCCGAAGGCTCGGGGCTGCGGGTTGTCGAGGTCCACGACAGCCAACCAGGAGTGCTCGTCGCGCTCGACTGTCACCGCCAGGCTTTGCTGATCGAGCCACACGCCTGCGGAGCCTTCGATCACCTTCTGGCAAATCCCGGAGACGGCGCTGA
>JALYNX010000074.1 GCA_030772935.1 Actinomycetota bacterium
GTTTTAGTCAGACCCAGAAGATCTCCTTCTTCGATGGCCTGCGGAGGGCAGTCGAGATCTCGCAGTTGAACGCCAGGGCCCACACCGCGGTCGGGGAGTTCGTCGCGATCATGGATCACCTGGCGGAGTCCGCGGCAAATGGCGGGGTGAGGGCGGCGGTCCAGGCCGTTCTCGATGACACCGGGATGCTGGCCACGTTGGAGGCCGAGAAGACGATCGAGGCCATGGGACGGGTGGAGAACCTCCGGGAACTCGTTGGGGTCGCCTCCGAATTCGAAAATGCCAACGAGGGAGCCGTGATCGGCGACGAGGAGTTCGATTCCCTGGACAATCTGCGACGTCTCGAGATCTTTCTCGAGTCGACCGCGCTCGTCGCCGACATAGACGAGTGGGACGAGGGAGCGGGGGCGGTCACCCTGATGACACTGCACACTGCCAAGGGTCTGGAGTTCCCGGCAGTGTTCATCGTGGGTATGGAAGATGGAGTGTTTCCCCACATGCGGTCGTTGGGGGACCCGTTCGAGCTCGAAGAGGAGCGGCGGCTGGCCTATGTCGGGATCACCCGGGCCCAGGACAGTCTCTATCTGACCTCCGCATGGAGCCGGATGTTGTTCGGAGGGTCCAATTACAACCCGCCCTCGAGGTTCCTCGGCGAGATCCCTGAGGGTCTGATGGAGAAGGCCGGCAAGCGCGAGCGGCGCTCTCCCGCGGAGCGGGCAGCGGCCACCGGCCCCCGTGCCACCGTGGCGCCCGACGACATCGGGCCCGGCGACCGGGTGCGACATGACAGATGGGGGCTGGGCACCGTGCGTGAGGTGGTCGGCTCCGGCGACCGAGCCGAGGCCGAGGTCATGTTCGACACCCAGGGCAAGAAACGGCTTCTTCTGGCGTGGGCACCCCTGGAGCGGGCGTGATCGGTTCGGCGGATGACAGCCGGTCTTTTCAGGCCTGTTCCACCCGCTCCAGCAACTCCAACCAGCTCTTCGTGAACTTCTCCACCCCTTCTTCCTCGAGGACCCGGACCACGTCTTCGTAGTCGATGCCGACCGCACCGAGCCGCTCCAGGTCCCGTTTCGCTTCCTCGATGTGCTCCGGGGTGAACGGTGCGGGTGAAGGGTTGCCGTGGTCCTGATAGGCGTCGATGGTGGCCAGGGGCATGGTGTTGACGGTGGTGGCGGCGACCAGCCCTTCGACATAGATCAGATCGGGGTAGTCGGGGTTCTTGGTCGAGGTCGAAGCCCACAACGGAGGTTGCACTCTCGCGCCTTCCGCTGCGAGGGATTGGAACCTCTCGGATTGGAACCAATCTTGGAAGAGGCCGTAGGCCACCCTGGCGTTGGCGATGGCGGTGACTCCACGCAAAGCCAAGGCCTCGTCGGTCCCGATTGCCTCCAAGCGGGGGTCGACCTCAGTGTCGAAGCGGGAAACGAAGAAGGAGGCGACAGAAGCCACGCGGGACAGGTCGCCGCCCGCGGAGCGAAAGTCCTCGAGCCCTGACAGATAGGCCTCGATGACCTCGACATATCGATCCAGGGAGAAGATGAGAGTGACATTCACCGAGATCCCCTCTCCGATCAGAGCCCTGATCGCCGGAACCCCTTCAGGGGTGGCAGGCACCTTGACCAGGAGGTTGGAACGGCTGATCTGCTTCACCCAGTCTCGGGCTTCGTCCACGGTCGCCTGACTATCACCTGCCAGCGTCGGGGAAACCTCCACCGACACGAAACCGTCCCTGCCCCCAGTCTCATGGAACACCTTGACCAGCAGGTCACATCCTCTCTGGATGTCGACACTCATGAGGCTCTTGGCGATCTCTTCAGTGGGAACGGCTGCCGCTTTGAGTTCCTGGAGCTGCTCGTCGTAGTCCGAGGAGCCGACGATGGCTCCGGCGAAGATCGTGGGGTTGGAGGTCACTCCGGTGACGGCGTCTCGCTCGATGCGAAGGGCAAGCTCCCCTGAGTCCAGCATCGCCCGCGATATCTGGTCCGACCAGATCGATACGCCCGCTGCTGTCAGACCCTGAATTCTGGAAGTGGTCATGGTCAAAGGGTAGGGGAGGTCTGACGATGTCCATACGGCAACTAGCCTTGCCGTCCCGCATGCCTCGCCGCATCCTCATCGCCAAGCCCGGTCTCGATGGTCATGATCGCGGCGCCAAGGTCATTGCCAGGGCGTTGCGTGATGCCGGGTTCGAGGTGATCTATTCCGGCCTCCATCAGACCCCAGCCCAGATTGCGGAGACCGCGGTTCAAGAGGATGTCGACGCGGTTGGCCTCTCATCGCTTTCGGGGGCGCATCGCACGCTGTTCCCACAAGTGGTCACGGAGTTGGCGTCGCGTCAGGCGTCGGACATCATCGTGTTCGGCGGGGGGGTGATTCCCGACGCCGACATCCCCAACCTGGTCGCTGCCGGGCTGGCCACGGTTTTCACCCCGGGGACACCTCTGGACGACATCACCGAATGGGTGGATGCCAACGTCCCGTCGCGCGCCGGTTTTGAGAAAGGAACCTCTTGAAGATTCACGAGTACCAGGCCAAACAGCTCATGGCCGCCCGGGGCATCCCCGTTCCCTTGGGTCGGGTTGCGGTCACGGTGGACGAGGCGGTTGCCGCCGTCCGGCCTCTGATCGAGGAATCAGGCAACCCCGTCGTGGTCCTCAAGTCCCAGATTCATGCCGGTGGGCGGGGGAAGGGCAACTTTATCGAGCACCCCGAGGTCCGGGGGGTCACCGTCATCACCGATGGCATCGAGGGCGGGCCCGAGGCCGCCGAGCAAAGAGTCCGCGACCTCGCATCGAAGATGCTGGGATCGACACTGGTCACGATCCAGACCGGCAAAGAGGGAAAGATCGTGAATCGTCTCTACTTGGAGCAGGGGGTCGACATCGACCGCGAGCTCTATCTCGCGGTCCTGCTCGATAGAGCGGTCGGCCGGAACATCGTCATGGCTTCGACCGAAGGCGGAATGGACATCGAGAAGGTGGCGGAAGAGACGCCCGAGCGGATCTTGAGAGAGGAGGTCGACCCCGCCATCGGATTCGCCGATTTCCAGGCGAACGAGCTTTCCCATCAACTCGGTCTTCGCGGGGACGCCGCTGCCAATTTCGGGCCGTTCGTCAAGGCTCTGGTGGCCGCCGCCACCGAGCTCGATACCGACCTGATCGAGATCAACCCACTCGTCGTCACCACCGACGGCAAGATCATCGCCCTCGACGGGAAGATGGGATTCGACGACAACGCCCTCTTCCGTCACCCCGACGTGGCGGCGATGCGTGACGAGAGCGAGGAGGACCCTGCCGAGATCGCGGCCCGGAATGCCGGGCTCAACTACATCAAGCTCGACGGCACCATCGGCTGTCTGGTGAACGGGGCCGGGCTGGCGATGGCGACCATGGACACCATCAAGCACGTGGGGGGCGAACCCGCCAACTTCTTGGACGTCGGGGGCGGAGCCGATGCCGATCAGGTGGCAACCGGCTTCCAGATCATCACCAGCGACCCCAATGTGAAAGGGATCTTCGTGAACATCTTCGGGGGGATCATGCGCTGCGACGTGATCGCAACCGGGATCGTCGAGGCGGTGGAGCGGGTGGGTCTCAAGGTCCCGCTCGTCGTCAGGTTGGAGGGCACCAACGTCGAATTGGGCAAGCAGATCCTGAGGGATTCCGGGCTCGACCTGGTTGCCGCCGACAACCTTCGCGACGGTGCCGAGAAGATCCTGGAGTTGACCCGATGAGCATCCTGGTCGACAAGTCCACCAAGGTCCTGGTTCAGGGTCTCGGCAAAACCGGTCAATTCCACACCGACAAGGCAATCGCGTATGGGACCCAAGTCGTCGCCGGGGTCCATCCATCGCGGGCCGACACCGTTCTTCATTTCGAGGGAGAGACCGATCATTCAGGGGTGCCTGGGCGCGACGACCGATACTCGGTCGACCTGCCGGTGTTCGCCACGGTGAAAGAGGCGGTGACCGCCACCGGGGCCAACGCCTCAGCGATCTATGTTCCACCACCGTTCGCCGCCGACGCCATCATGGAGGCCGCTGCGGCAGGTCTCGACCTGGCGGTTGCGATCACCGAAGGCATCCCGGTGGCGGACATGATCCGAGCCAAGCGCTACCTGTGGGGCCAACCCACCCGTCTCATCGGGCCCAATTGCCCCGGTGTGATCACCCCCGGCGAGTGCAAGATCGGGATCATGCCCGGTTACATCCACCAGCGGGGACGGGTCGGGGTGATCTCACGATCGGGGACTCTGACCTACGAAGCGGTGCACCAACTCACCCTGCTCGGCCTGGGCCAGACCACGGCTGTGGGGATCGGCGGGGACCCGGTCAACGGGACCAATTTCGTCGATGTCCTCCAGATGTTCGAGGATGACCCCGAGACCGAGGGTGTGGTCATGATCGGTGAGATCGGCGGCACCGCCGAAGAGGACGCCGCCGAGTTCGTGGCCTCGAAGATGACCAAACCCGTTGCCGGCTTCATCGCAGGCACCAGCGCCCCACCCGGGAAGCGGATGGGCCATGCCGGGGCGATCGTCTCCGGTGGCCGGGGGACAGCGGCTGCCAAGATCGAGGCGATGACTGCCGCGGGCATAGTGGTCGCCACCACCCCTTCGGAGATGGGTGAGGCGATGCTTCGTGCCCTCGGCTGAGCTGGAGCTGATCAGAGCCGAGGCAGGGCGCATCCTCGAGGTGGGCCGTCGGGATCTGTCGAGATCGGTTCCCCAGTACCCGGGTTGGACGATGTTGGACCTCGTTTCCCACCTGGCATCGGTCCACGGCCGGACCAGAATCACCGTTTCCGAACTGGCTCAGGAGAGGGTGTCCGTGCCCGGGCTGCCGGATCATGGTGATGTTGTGCGCTGGTTCGAGGAAAACCTCGAATCAATGCTCAAAGGCCTGGCCGGAGCGGATCCCGATGCGGTGGTCTGGGGCTTTGGCTCACCGAGCACGGTCGGCGGCTGGGAGCGAAGGATGGTTATCGAGACCGGGCTCCATCGATGGGACGCCGACCAGGCGGTGGGGGAGAGC